>JBAQHA010000905.1:0-2714 GCA_049288075.1 Oricola sp. | reverse complement strand
ACTTATGCTCTACGGACAGTTCGTCGGCGACTGGTTGGCGGAAACGGTTGAATTCGCAGCGGACGGCACTGTAACCCATTCCCAATGGGATATTCGGTTCGACTGGGTGCTCGAAGGGCGTGCGATCCAGGATCTGTGGATCACACCGGTCAGGAACGGGACTGAGGTCCGCTGGTCCGAACCCGGGAACCGCTATTCGACGACCCTACGGGTCTACGATCCGAAGATCGACGCCTGGCACATCATATGGATCAATCCTCCCGGCGGATACATCACTCGCCAGCTCGCACGCAAGGTCGGTGACGAGATCATACAATTGGCCGATGTCGATGCCTCGGGGTCGCTGACCCGATGGGTTTACCGCGACATCACGCGAAACAGCTTTCGCTGGTGCAACGAACGTTCTGTCGATCAAGGCAAGAGCTGGCGGCTTGTGCAGGAGATGCGGGCGAAGCGACAAGGGTGACGAGCGGCATGACGCCGTACTGACTCTCATCGGTGAGCGCGAAGTACCTCAATTTGATCCCCGGCTTCCAACCATCCTCGGGTTCACCTTAGCTTTTCAGCGTCAAAAGGTTGGCGTCACGCGCAACCCGCCAGCGGCCATCTGCTTCCCTGCGGAACAGTGTCAGGGTGTAGCCCGCACGCTGCATCGGCTCGCCGGCCGCGGGTGTGATGTTCAAGTGGATCCGGTTGCGCGTGAACGCCCAATCTCCCTGGATCTGAAGCTCGACGACGTCATTGATTCCGTCGATCTGCAGCCCCACGGCATCGAGCTGGTTGGCGGTCGCTTCGAAAACCTCTCGGCCGAACGGCTCCTGGCCGGGGACCATGAAGACCACGTCGTTAGTCATAAGCGAGAGGATCGTGGCGGTGTCACCGGACTGGCTTGCGCGCATCCAAGTGGCAATGACTTGCCGGATCGCCTGTTCGTCTTCCGTCATTTCTTTCTCCATCTGAGCTATTGCGTCGGTTCAAAAAGCAATTTCGCGATAAGGCGAGTCAATCAGCGAAGCCGAACTTCAAACTGAGACACGACCTTCTTCTGCGAACGCTGGCCGAACCAGATGCCGCCCACGATCAGGACCATTCCCGAGCACTGGGCGGGCGAGAGCGTCTGATCGAGGAAAAGCCAGCCCAGCACGACCGCCGTCAGCGGGCTGAGGAAGAGCAGAAAGGACACCACGGCCGGCTCCAGTCGAGCAATCCCCCGCAGCCATAGGAAATAGGTTGCTGCCGCGCCGATCAGGCCGAGCCAGGTGAAGCCAAGTGCGTTGGCCGCAGTCAGGTCTGACGGAAACGGTTCCAGCGACAGTGCAACGGGCAACAGCAGCAGCCCCCCGGCTGTCAGCTGCCAGGCGGTAAAAGTGAGCGCGGATACCGGTGGCTGCCACTTCCTGCTCAGAACCGTTCCGCAGGCCATCGATAGAGCGCCGCCAAGGCCGGCCGCGATCCCGATCGGATCGAGCCTTGCCGCCGGCGTCAGAACCAGAAGCGCCACCCCCGCGATGCCGACAAAAGCCGATGCGATCGCCGCCGGCCGCACCGGGTTGCCGAGGGCGAGACGCGCGAGGCCGATCACGATGAGCGGCTGGATGGCGCCGACAGTTGCGGCGACGCCGCCCGGCAACCGGTAGGCCGAGACGAACAACAACCACCAGAAAACCGAAAAGTTGACTGCGCCAAGCAGAAAACTGCGCCACAACCAGACCCCGCGCGGCAATGTCCGAACGATCGCAAGCAGCGCAATGCCTGCCGGCAGCGCTCTCAGCATGGCGACGGTGAGTGGGATACCTGCGGGCAGCAACTCGGTGGCCACGACATATGTGCTGCCCCAGATGGCCGGCGCGATCGCCGTCGACAGAATATCGAATCCGCGTATCGACGGCGCCTGCGGCACTACCGGATCAGCGACAGGTGCGGAATTGCTTTTCATGCGAACTCCAGGACTTCCTGTAGCGGCCGCCGCGGTTTCTGCGGCCAGTTGCCGGGCAAGGCTTTGCCGACCGTCATGAGCAGTACAGGGACCTCGTTCGGGCCCAGGCCGAACTCCTGCACGACCTTGTCGGGATCGAAGCCGACCATCGCGCCCGTTGCGAGGCTGTGGGCCGCCGCGGCGAACATCAAGGTCGCGGCCCCGAAGGTGGCTGATCGGATGGCCTCGTCGCGTTGCATACGGGCATTGCTTGTGTAAAGCGCATCCGCGCCCATTACCCAAAGCGCCGCCGTCGCTTCAGGCATGAATCCGGCTTCGATGGAAGGGCAGAGCCTTTCCGCCAGCACGGAATGATCGGGCAACTGGCCGCAGATGATGAAAGTTGCCGACGCTTCGAGGACCTTTGGCTGACGGCCAGCGGCCTCCCACAATTTCTTCTTCGCATCAGGCGTCCGGACCGCGATGAAGCGCCAGTTCTGGAAATTGAATGCGGTCGGCGCAAGCGTAGCGAGCCGAATGATTTCCGTCAGATCGCTATCTGGCAATACGTGAGACGAATCGAAATAATTCGCCGAAATGCGCTTTTCGATCGCGTCGACAAGCAAGCGATGGGGGTTGTTTTCAGATTCCATGAGAATATCCGCTTATGTGTTCTCGAAACAGACCAGACCTTGCGGTTCACTTTTCCTCGGCCGCCTGGCTATTTCAGCGCCGCCGAGACGGCTCCGACGATTTCGGCGGCATCCGGAAAGTGTCCCTTGATGCGCTTGGCCACGAC
>JBAQHA010000904.1:0-7438 GCA_049288075.1 Oricola sp. | reverse complement strand
ACAAGGTGATGCGCGCCTTCGGCGGCTGACGGCGACCTGTCGGCAGCGTAGAAAGGGCCAGCCCGACACCGGCTGGCCCTTTTTCATTTCCGCGGCCTGTTATTTCTCTGCCGGCGGTTCGGCCTGACCGTAGAGCGGAACGGTCGAGAGTGACATCTTTGCCGAACCGTCCTGTACCTGGCGGGAATGCGACAGGTAGATCAGCGTGTTGTTGGCGCGGTCATAGATCCGCTTGACGACCAGTTTTTTCCAGATCAACGAACGGGAGCTCTTGAATATCTCCTCCCCGTCTTCGCCGAGATCGATCTCGCCGACCTTGATCGGGCCGGTCTGGCGGCAGGCGATGGACGAATTGGACGGGTCCTCGAACCAGTTGCCCTTCTGCAACCGGTCGATGATGCCGCGGTCGAAATAGGCGACGTGACAGGTTACGCCTTCCACTTGCGGATCGGCGATCGCCTCGATGACGATGTCGTTGCCGAGCCAGTCGACCCCGACCTTGCCGACCTCCTCGGCGGAAGCGGCCGAGGGCAGCAGAACGGCAGCCAGGGCGAGAGCGACTGCATGGCGGAAAGTCATCGGCATTGCGGATCTCCGGGTAATGTGGATTTTCCATTATGTTTGGTCGCGAGACCGATATCGCAAGGCCGTCCGCCATCGTCCGCAAGGGCTGACTTGTTGCCGCGCAGGCAACCGGCGTAGTCTTGTCCCGCGAGACGCTCCGGGAGAGACCTGCGCATGAGCAACAAGAACGATGTCAAGGCGCCTAGGTTGCAGGACGCCGATCTGGGCCTGCATCTCGACCGTTCGGACTATGAACGCGAACTCGTCAAGTTGCAGCGCCTGCTCACGCAGATCCAGCAGGCCTACCTCTTTTCGGGCCAATCGGCGGTGATCCTGTTCGAGGGATGGGACGCGGCCGGCAAGGGCGGCACGATCCGCCGCATATCGGCGGCGCTCGACCCGCGCAGCTTCAAGGTCTGGCCGATTGGCGCGCCCCGACGCTACTACCTCGAACGGCACTTCCTGCTGCGCTTCATGGAGCGGCTGCCGCCCAACGGCGCGATCACGATCTTCGACCGGTCCTGGTACGGACGCGTACTGGTGGAACGCGTCGAGAAACTGACGCCGGAGAACCGCTGGCGGAGCGCCTACAAGGAAATCAACGACTTCGAGCGCATGCTTCACGACGACAATAGGCGGCTCGTCAAACTGTTTTTCCACATCTCGCCGGAGGAGCAACTGGCACGGTTCGAGGAGCGGCTGCGCAATCCGCTGAAGCGGTGGAAACTGTCCTACGAGGATTTCCGCAATCGCAACCACTGGGACGACTATGCGACGGCGATAGACGAGATGTTCGAACGCACCTCGACCGGCTACGCGCCGTGGCACGTGATCCCGGCCAATGACAAGAAACACGCGCGGATCGCTGCGATGAAGATCATCACGGACGCCCTGACCAAGGGAGTCGACCTCTCCCCTCCGCTCATCGACGAGACCGTTCTCAACGCCGCGAGGGAGCATATGGACGTGGCGCCGTCGCTCATCGCGAGCCTGGCCGGCCGTACGGAATAGCGGCGAGCTTGTCGCTCCGGCAATCCGTGCTAGGTAGCGGTCATCGAGACACAGCGGGAGAGCCCCATGACGGCGACAAAGCGCATCCTGTTCACGGGCGGCACGGGCAAGGCGGGAAGGCATGTCGTGCCCTACCTGCTCGATCGGGGACACCGCGTGGTCAATGTCGACCTGACGCCCTTCGACCATCCCGGCGTCGACAACCTGACCGCCGACATCACGGATTCCGGCCAGATGTTCAACGTGATGAGTTCCTATGCCAATTTCGACGAGTTGGAACCGGGTCACGGCGTGCCGCGTTTCGACGCCGTCGTGCATTTCGCGGCGATCCCGCGCATCCTTATCCATCCGGACAACGAGACCTTCCGCGTCAACGCCGTCGGCACCTACAACGTGATCGAGGCGGCGGTGAAGCTCGGCATCCGCAAGATCGTCATCGCCTCTTCCGAAACGACCTACGGCATCTGCTTCGCCGACGGGCGCGCTGATCCGAAGTCGCTGCCGCTCGACGAGGACTACGACATCGACCCGATGGACTCCTACGGCCTGTCCAAGGTCGTCAACGAGAAGACGGCGCGCGCCTTCGCCAGGCGTTCGGGGTTCGACATATACGCGCTGCGCATCGGCAACGTTGTCGAGCCGCACGAATACGCGCAGAATTTCCCGACCTATTTCGCCAATCCGGAAATGCGGCGGCGCAACGCCTTCTGCTACATCGACGCGCGCGATCTCGGCCAGATCGTCGACCTGTGTCTTCAGAAGGACGGGCTCGGCTTCCAGGTCTTCAACGCCGGCAACGACACCAATGGCATGAACATTCCGACCGCGGAACTGGCAAACCGGTTCTTTCCGGGCGTGCCGTTCACCCGCGAGATGGGCGAGAACGAGGCGCTGTTCTCGAACGCCAAGATCCGCGAAGTTCTCGGTTTCCGGGAACAGCACGATTGGCGCAAATACATCAAGGGATGAGTGGCGATGATGCAGACCGACCTGCCGGCGAATCCCGAGACGCGCGCGGACACCGATATCGCAATCATGCGGAAGGTCACGGGGGGTCTGGCCGCACCGCACGTCGCGTTATCAGGTGTCCGCATTTCATTCGTAATTGAATCGCTCTAGATTGCCGTGACTTGAAACGTATGGGCAAAACCGAGTGAATCTGCGTCGCCAGCACATCAGGGCCTTGCAGACGTTCGAGGCAGTGTCGCGCCACCTGTCTGTCTCCAGGGCAGCGGACGAACTTGGCGTCACGCAAAGCGCCGTCAGCCACCAGTTGCGTCGCCTCAACGAGGAAATTGCGGAAAAGCTGTTCACGCGGTCCGGCCGCTCGATCGAACTGACGGACGCCGGCGCGAAGCTCGCGTCGCGGCTTCAGGTCGCGTTCGCCCAGATCGACGATTCGATCTCCGACGTCGCCGGATTGCACAGGGAAAAATTGCGGCTCGCCGTCTACAGCAGTTTCGCGCCCGGATGGCTGATCCAGCGGATCGGGAGCTTCTACGAGGCGTATCCGGAAATCGACCTGCAGATTCTGATGTACGACAGGCACCCGGACCTGACCGACGCCGTCGCGGACGCTTTCGTCACCTCCTTCCCGGCGGAGGTGGGTTTCTGGTCGTCGCGCCTCTATCCCGAAATGCTGGTCTCCGTGCGCGTGCCGGCAAAGGCCGACGGCACGCCCGCGCCGACCCGGCTGATCACGTCCGAACTGCATATCGGGGCATTCGCCAAGGACTGGATAGAATATTGCAAGGTCGCTGGCCTTGAGTTGCGCACTCTCCTCGATCGCCCGTGGCTGCAGACCTCGCACTATATTTTCGCACTGGAAATGGCGCGCCACGGCCTCGGCATCGCGGTGGTTCCGGATTTCCTTGCCGAAGAGGATCTGCAATCGGGTCGGCTCGAATTGTTCAATCCGGCAAAACTGGCAACCCACGAGGACTACTATCTGTGCGTGAAGGACAACCGCCGCTCGGAAGCCCCTCTTGCAGCGCTGATCCAGTGGTTCCGATCCCAGATCGCCTACGAAGCCGCGCGACGATCCCAAAAGTGAACGCAGGATCGGTCGAGACGGGACCCGGTAGAGGGCGCCTTGCTGCGGACACGGTTCTCCTGTTCATGCGCCTCGGCAACGACGGGGGATGCCGGTGAACATGGTGAAGGCAGTGCTATCGTGGCTTGCGGCGGCAGCGATCGCTGTGCTCGGCCTTGCGACCGTGCTTTCGCTGTTCAACCGGCTCTCGCCGGCCTTCGATTCCATCGCGCATTTCCGGCTTCATCTCCTGGCGCTGCTTGCCGTCGTAGCACTCGTGGCCATCCTGACGGGCGCCCGCAGGGCCGCAGTTGCCGGCGGCGCGATCATCGTCGCCGCGACCGCCCTGACCTACCCCTATCTTCCGGGACTGGCGCCCGGGGCCGGCGCGGCAACCGCCGCAGACCGCACGCTTCGGATCGTGCAGTTCAACACGCGTTTCGACAATTCGAACACGCCGCTTGCGGCGCGGATCATTCGCGAGGCCGACCCGGACGTCATCTTTCTGCAGGAAGTGACCGACAGCCCGGCGGCGCTGGTGAACCTGCTGCGCGAGGACTATCCGGTCCAGATCCGCTGCGGCGTTTCAGCGGTCGGTGGCGCGACGGTAATCTCGCGCCTGCCGGTTGCCAGGGAGGACGCCCTTCGCTGCCGGAATTCGCACGAGTTGTCGGCCATCCGGCTCGATCTGAACGGCAAGGCCGTCACGTTTGCGAGCTATCACGGCTACTGGCCGTGGCCGCATGACCAGCACTACGGGATCGACCGCCTGTCGCCGTGGCTCTCCGCCTTGCCGCATCCGATTGTCGTTGGCGGAGATTTCAACGCCGTGCCGTGGAGCGAGGGGGTTCAGCGGATCGCCCGGCTGACCGGCACGACACCGGCGACGGGATTGCGGGCGACATGGCTGACGATGCTGCTGCCGAAGCACCTGAAGGCATGGATCGGGCTGCCGATCGACCAGATCATGGTATCCGACGAAATGAAAATCGTCGCGGTGCGCACCCTGCCGTTCGCCGGCAGCGACCACCTGCCGGTGGTCGCTGATATCGCTTTCTGAGCGCCGCGAAGGCGCGCATCACATGTTCGGGTAGACGGGCCCTTCGCCGCCCTGCGGGACGGTCCAGTTGATATTCTGGTTCGGGTCCTTGATGTCGCAGGTCTTGCAGTGGACGCAGTTCTGCGCATTGATCTGGAAACGCACTTTGTCGCCGGGACCGCGGTTGGCGTCGGCGGGGACCGAGTTGCCGTCGGCGTCGATCCATTCGTACACGCCCGCGGGACAGTAGCGCGCCGAAAGCCCTGCGAATTCAGCATATTCGGATGATTTCTGGAGGTCCATGTCCTTGACCTTGAGGTGAACCGGCTGGTCCTCCTCATGGTTGGTATTGGACAGGAACACCGAGGACAGACGGTCGAAGGTCAGAATGCCGTCGGCCTTCGGATAGGCGATCGGCTTGAAATGCGACGCCTTCTCGGTCGCGGCGCTGTCCGTCTTGCCGTGCTTCAGCGTGCCGAGCGGCGACCAGCCGCCGGTGATCTGGTTGATCCACATGTCGATGCCGCCGATGCCGATTCCGAGAGCCGTACCGAAGCGTGACCACAACGGCTTGACGTTGCGCACGCGCTTCAAGTCCTTGCCGATTTCGCTCTTGCGCCAGGTATTCTCGTAGACATCGAGCGCATCGTCATTGGCGCGGCCGGCAGCGAGCGCCTCCACCAGGGCGTCTGCCGCGATGATGCCGGACAGCACGGCGTTGTGCGAGCCCTTGATGCGCGGCACGTTGACGAAGCCGGCCGAGCAACCGATCAGCGCGCCGCCGGGGAACGAGACCTTCGGCACCGACTGCCAGCCGCCCTCGGTGATGGCGCGCGCGCCATAAGCGATGCGCTTGCCGCCCGCGAAAGTATCGCGGATCGCCGGATGCGTCTTGAAGCGCTGGAATTCCTCGAACGGATAAAGATACGGATTCTTGTAGTTCAGGTGGACGACGAAACCGACGGCGACGAGATTGTCCTCGAGGTGGTACAGGAACGAACCGCCGCCGGTCTTCATGCCAAGCGGCCAGCCGAAGGAGTGTTGCACCAGTCCCTGGCGATGGCGTTCCGGCCTGACCTCCCAAAGCTCCTTGATGCCGATGCCGAATTTCGGCGCGTCGGAATTGGCGTCGAGGCCGAATTGCGCGATCAGCTGCTTGGCGAGCGAACCGCGCACGCCCTCGCCGATCAGCGTGTATTTGCCGTGCAGTTCCATGCCGCGGGCATACATCGGGCCGGGCGTTCCATCCTTCTGGACGCCCATATCGCCGGTCGCCACGCCCTTGACCGAGCCGTCATCGTTATAGAGAACTTCGGCGGCCGCGAAGCCCGGATAGATCTCGACGCCGAGCGCCTCGGCCTTGCCGGCCAGCCAACGGCAGACATTGCCGAGCGAGACAATGTAGTTGCCGTGATTGTTCATAAGCGGCGGCATCGCGAAATTCGGCAGGCGGATGGATCCGGCGGGCCCAAGGAACAGGAACTCGTCTTGCCTGACCTCCGTCCTGAACGGATGATCCGGGTCCTCGCGCCAGTCGGGAAGCAGCTTGTCGATGCCGACCGGATCGACCACGGCGCCCGACAGGATATGCGCGCCGACTTCGGCGCCCTTTTCGAGCACGACGACGCTTGCGTCCGGATTGGCCTGTTTCAGCCGGATCGCCGCGGCCAGCCCCGCCGGACCCGCGCCGACGATCACCACATCGAATTCCATGCTTTCGCGCGGTGCGTTCATCGGATTGTCGGCGTCGCTCATGTTCTGTGTCTCCATCACGGCGCGGCTGTCGGAGTCCCTCTCCCCCGCGCCTGTCTGCGGTCGGCGCCGAATGTATCCCGCAAATCCCCTTTCGCAAGGACCGATTACGCCGCCATTGCGGTCATTCTATTGATCTGTACGCAAACGCAAATCAAGGGCGCTACCGTGAAGGCCGGAATTGCTGTAATTTGCGCCATGGTGTGTGACCCCGTTCGCCGCGCTGCGATTGTCGTCCCGTTCCTCGCCGCCATGGCGGCCGGGGCCAGGGCCGAGGACGTGACCGCCATTCCACCGCCTTATGCCTTTTCCGACGAACTCGGCGGCTTTTCCATCATCGCCGTCAGCGGGCTCGGAACGCGCGACGATCCGGTCCGTATCACGCAGGCTTTCCGCGCCGCCTCCCCCGCCACGCTGGTGGTCCGTGCGACGCGACCGGTCAATCCGATGGGTTCTCCGCGAGATCATTCGACGGGGACAATCCATGTCGTTCTGGAGGTCGCCAACGAAAGCGGCATTCCGTGGATCGGCTTCGAACTGGAACTGCAGGAGCGGCTGCATGAGCCAAGCGTCTTTGGGGACGGACTGTCCTTCGACCAGCGTCGCTTCGCGGCGGATACCGTGACCTCCGACGCCTTCGCGAAAGCTCATGTCGATTTCGAACCCTATGACCGGCTGCTGTTCGACCAGGGTGCGCTCGATCCGCGCAATCACGCCGAGTTCCGCTTCCTGATCACCGACCTGACGCCGCAGGCGACCTTCTACGTCCAACTCGATCCGCGCATCCCGGCCTCTTGAGCGCTTGAAGGCGGACGCGGCGAATGCGAAAGGTGGAAGATGGCCAAAGCGACGGACATGACACGGGGCGAACTGGAGAGCCTGCTGCGCTTCTATGCGGAGAGCGGGCTCGATTTTCCGCTCGCCGACGAGGCGCCGGACCGGTTCGAGATCGTCGCCGACCCGTCGCCGAAGCAGGCGCGTACCCCGGCACAGGCCCCTGCCCCGCCCGCCCAGGCGCGCATGCCCGCGATGCCCGACGC
>JBAQHA010000903.1:0-2720 GCA_049288075.1 Oricola sp. | reverse complement strand
GGTGTCGCCCATGAAGATGGCGGCGGGCGGCGCATTGAACCACAGGAAGCCGAGGCCCGCTCCGATCACCGCGCCGAGGACGACGGCAAGCTCTCCGGTACCCGGCACGAAATGGATCTGCAGGTATTCGGCGAAGATCGCGTTGCCCGACAGATAGGCGATCACGCCGAAGGACGAGGCCGCGATCATGATCGGCACGATCGCCAGCCCGTCGAGGCCGTCGGTAAGATTGACCGCGTTGCCCGCGCCGACGACCACGAAAGCCGCGAATGGAATGAAGAACCAGCCCAGATTGACGAGCCAGTCCTTGAAGAACGGAAAGGTCAGGCTGGACGAGAACGGTGCGTTGCCCACCCGCATTATGATGTAGGCGGCCATGCCCGCGATAATGAATTCCAGCGCCAGCCGCGCCCGGCCGGAAAAGCCCTTGTCGCTCTGCTTGGTGACCTTCAGGTAGTCGTCATAGAGCCCGATCAGGCCGAAGCCGAGTGTCACAAGCAGCACCACCCACACATAAACGCTGGTGAGGTTGCCCCACAGCAGCGTCGAGCCGATGATGCCCGACAGGATCATCAGCCCGCCCATGGTCGGCGTTCCCGCCTTCTTGAAATGGGTCTGCGGCCCGTCGGCGCGGATCGGCTGGCCCTTGCCCTGGCGGATGCGCAGCGCCGCGATGATGCGCGGACCGAAAAGGAACACGATGAAGGCGGAAGTGATCAGCGAAGCGCCGGTCCGGAACGTGATGTATCGGAACAGGTTGAAAAGCTGAAATTGCTCGGAAAAATCCGTCAGCCAGTAGAACATGTCGTCATCCCTCTCCGGCGCGTCTGCCGGGTCCCGCGGTGCTCAGCCTATCCGTCCGCGCGCGGATACTTCTCCAGAAACGCTTTCACGATCCGCGAGAAACCGATCCCGTTCGACGACTTGACCATGAAAACGTCCCCGGCCTGCGGCGTCGCCAACAGTGAATCGATCATGTCGTCTACTGACTTGTCGTACTCGCAATAGATGTCGTTTGGAACCTTGTCGGCGAGCGCCTTCATTTCCGGCCCTGCCAGATACAACCGGTCGATTCCGCCGGCCGCGATCGGATCCGCGAGGTTCTCGTGCAACTCGCGCGAATGGCGGCCGAGTTCCAGCATGTCGCCGAGCACTGCGATGCGCCGCCCCCTGCCTTCCACCGGTGCCGCGGCGAGCAGGTCCAGCGCCGCCTCCATCGAGGCCGGATTGGCGTTGTAGCTCTCGTCGATTAGCGTGAACGCGCCGTTGCCGGACTTCAGCCGATGGCGCAGGCCGCGCCCCTTTTCCGGCTCCAGCGTCGACATCGCGTGGCACACCTTCGTCATGTCCGCGCCAGCCAGATGCGCCGCGCCGAGAACGGCGAGCGCGTTCTGCACCATGTGCCGGCCCGGCACGCCGATCTTGGCGACGATCTCGTCGTCGAACACCTTCGCCGTCACCGTGGTGCAGTCGTCCAGATACTTGGCGTTGAGCAGCCGCACCTTGGCCCGCTCATGCGCGCCGAAACCGTAGATCTTCTCGACCCCCGCCGCCTTTGCCAGCTTCTGCAGGAGGTTGAACTTTCCGTCGTCACGATTGAGCAGAGCCGCGCCGCCCGCGACGATACCGGAGAATATCTCGGCCTTCGCCTGGGCGATCTCGTTCAGGTCTTTGAAATAGCCGAGATGCGCCGCCGCGATCAGCGTGATGATGGCGATATGCGGCCGCACCAGCTTCACCAGCGGCGCGATCTCGCCGGGATGGTTCATGCCGATCTCGAAAATGCCGAAGCGCGTATCGGCGGGCATCCGCGCCAGCGTCAGCGGCACGCCCCAGTGATTGTTGAACGACGCCGCAGAGGCATGCACCTTGCCGGTCGAGGCGAGCACATGGCGGAGCGCCTCCTTGGTGGTCGTCTTGCCGGCCGAACCGGTCACCGCGATGACTGTCGCCTTGGTGCGCGCGCGCGACGCCGCGCCGAGCTTGCCGAGCGCGTCCAGCACGTCCGATACCACCATCATCGGCACGGTCAGCCGACCGAGCGCGGGCAGCTTGTTTTCCGAAACCACGAGCACCGATGCGCCGCCGGCGGCGGCCGCTGTCGCGAAATCGTGGCCGTCGAAATTGTCGCCCTTGATGGCGAAGAAGGCGTCGCCCGGCTGCAGGCTTCGGCTGTCGATGGAAATGCCCGTCACTGCCGCCGGCAGTCCGTGCACCGGCCGCGCGCCCATCGCGTCGGCCATGTCCGCGCCCGTCCACAGCGGCGCGTCGTCGACCGGGTTCGAAATCTCTTCGCTCACGCCGCCGCCCCGCCGATTGCCGCGCGCGCTTCCTCGTGATCGGAGAAATGCACCGTCGCGCCCTTCGCGGTCTGGCCGGTCTCGTGGCCCTTGCCGGCGATGATCAACGTGTCGCCCTGTTTCAGCGACGCGATTGCCGTACGGATCGCCTCGCGCCGGTCGCCGATCTCGGTCGCGCCGGGCGCTGCAGCAAGGATTGCCGCGCGGATCGTCGCGGGTTCCTCCGACCGCGGATTGTCGTCGGTGACATAGACCCGGTCGGCAAGGCGCTGGGCGATTTCGCCCATGATCGGCCGCTTGCCGGGATCGCGGTCGCCGCCGGCGCCGAAGACGACCACGATCTCGCCGCTGGTGAACGGACGCACCGACAACAGCACCTGCTCCAGCGCTTCCGGCTTGTGGGCGTAATCGACATAGACC
>JBAQHA010000902.1:0-18525 GCA_049288075.1 Oricola sp. | reverse complement strand
GTGGGGAACAGCCAGAGGAGGACGAGAACGACCACGGAGATGTGGACGGCCCAGGTGAGACTGGACTTGGCGCCTGCGATCGATGACATGGTTCCTGCCTCCCTCAGCGCATTTCTTTGCGTGCGTTGTAGACGTTCCAGATCAGGATCGGCAGCACCAGCAGCATGATGATGATGGCGCTCGCCGATCCGACGCCCCAGTCATTGGCGCGGAACAGCTTGTCGAACATGTAGTTGGCGAGGACCTGCGTCTGCCACTGGCCGTTGGTCATCGCATAGACGATGTCGAAGACCTTCAGGACGACCAGGGTGATCGTCGTCCAAACGACGACGATCGTGCCCATGATCTGCGGCACCTTGATCTTGAAGAAGATGTCGAAGGCGTTGGCGCCGTCGATGACGGCGGCCTCGATCGTCTCCTCGGGGATGCCGCGCAGCGACGCCGAGAGGATCACCATGGCGAAGCCGGTCTGGATCCAGATCAGCACGACCATCAGGAAGAAATTGTTCCAGAAGGGAACGGTGAGCCAGGTCTGCGGCTCGCCATAGGGAAAGGCGAAGGTGAAGATCGAATAGATCGACTTCAGCGACAGGAACAGCAGCCAGGCGCCGCCGAGCGCGACGACCGCGCGCAGCGGCACGGTCCACCACGACCCGCCGCCGCGGCTGGCCTCGCCCCATATCAGCGGACGCAGGGAAAGATAGATGCCGTAGGCCATGAAGGCCGCGAAGGCGAGAAGGATCAGCGCCGGCGCCAACCTGAGCACGACGAAGGAGACCGGGCCGCCGTCAAAGGCGAGCCAGACGGCGTTGAGGATTCCGATCTGTTCCTGGTCAGCGGCGCGAGTGTCGTAAACGAGCTTGAAGATGACCGACGCGCCGACGAACGAGATGGCCATCGGCATGAAGATCAGCGACTTGGCGATGTTGCCCCAGGCGATTCGGTCGGTCAGCTGGGCGGCGAGCAGGCCGAAAGCGGTGGACGCCGCCGGCACGACGATCAGCCAGAGCATGTTGTTGCGGATCGCCTCGACGAATTTCGGCTCGGCGAACATCTGGCGATAATTGGCGAGGCCGACAAAGGCGCCATCGGCGCTGCGATCGGTCAGCGACAGCCACAGCGTGGCGACGACCGGATAGGCGAGATAGAGGCCGAGAGCGAAGATCGCGGGAAACAGGAACAGCCAGGGCCGGACCATGTTGGCGCGGTTGATGTTGCGGCCGGCGCGCGGCCCGCGAGCCGGAAACAACACTTTGTCGAGAAAGAGGTTCGAAAGGTAGAAGTAGCCGATACAGCCACCGACACCGACGATGATCGTGATCAGACCCTGCAGTGCTGGATGCATGGTTTCCTCCCCGAGCGCATGTTCCGGCCGTTTTAGGATCGTCCGGGCCGGAGCCCGGACGATTTCATTGTCAGCGGATTACTCCGCGCTGTCCAATGCTTACTTGATTGCGTCCCAGGACTTCTGGATCGCGTCGGCGACGTCCTGGGCGGACTTGCCGGAGGTGTAGTCGACCATGCCGGTCCAGAAGGACCCTGCGCCGACGGCGCCCGGCATCAGGTCGGAACCATCAAACCGGAAGGTCGTCGCGTTGAGCAGGATGTCGTTCATCTTCTTCAGGGTCGGATCGCCGAAAACGTCCGTGTTGACGCCCTTGAACGGGGTCAGGAAGCCCTTGAGCGCCATCCAGGTCTCATGCGCTTCCGGCGTCTGCAGGAATGCGATCAGGTCGTGGGCGGCCTGGTTCTCCTTGGTGATGACCCAGGTCGTGCCCGCGCCGAGCACCGGGGTGCCGAGATCCTTGTCCGCATAGGCGGGGAAGTAGAAGAAGTCGACATCCTCGCCCACGGACGTGCCTTCCGGGAAGAACGCCGGGATGAACGACGCCTGGCGGTGCATGTAGCACTGCGGCGGCGAGGAGAAGAGGCCCTTCGGCGAATCGCGGAAGTCCGTCGAGGCGACCGCGCCGGCGCCGCCGGCGACGAACTTTTCGTCCTTGGCGAACCAGCCGAATTCATCGATCGCCGCGACGACCTTCGGATCGTTGAACTTCAGGTCGTTCTTGACCCAGGCGTCATAGTCTTCCGGCGACTGGGTGCGCAGCATCATGTCCTCCACCCAGTCGGTCGCCGGCCAGCCGGTGGCAGCGCCGGAGCCGAGGCCGATGCACCACGGCGTGCCGCCGTCGTCGACGATCTTCTGGGTCAGGGCCTTGAGCTCTTCCATGGTGTTCGGGATCTCGTAGCCGGCATCCTCGAAGTTCTCCGGCACATACCAGACGAGCGACTTCACGTCGTTCTTGAAGGGGAAGCCGTAGAAGGCATCCGCGCCGTCCTTGCCCTTGTAGGTGCCGAGCGCGACCCAGGAATCGCCGGCCGCATAGTTTTCCTTCACCCAGCCGGCGACGTCGTCGCCCAACGGCGTCAGGAAGCCGCGCGACGCCATGTCGGACGCGAGACCGGGCTGCGGGAATGCCGCGACGTTCGGCGCCGAGCCGGCCTCGAGGTCGACCACGATCTGCTGTTCGAAGCTGTCCGAACCGACATAACGGACGTCATGGCCGGATTTTTCGGCGAAAACCTTCAGAACGGCTTCGACGTTTTGCTGGTCCGGGCCAAGCCACGGACCAAAAACAGTCAACTGTTCGGCAAAAGCCGAACCGGCAATACCAGTCAGCAGCGTGGCGGCCACGCCGGCCATAAGTGTCTTTCTCATCGAGATTCCTCCCAGGATCGATTTGAAGCGGGTCGAAAGACCCGCGAAGCATTCACTGCGCAAAGCTGCTCAAAGCGCTTTGGCTGGCTTGAGATTTGGCCCAGAGCCAATGAGAGTCAAGCGAAATATTTGTCACGGCGCCTTGTCGTCGATCAATGACGCTACGGCTTTCCGCTCGAATCCGCCGCACCACCCCCAAAAGGAAAATCGGCCTAACGGGCTGGTCATCGCGCTATTTATTGGTCAATATCCAAAGCCCTTTGAATGCCTCGGGAGGAGGGCATCCATTGAACCTGAAAGAACTGTCAGAAAAGCTGGGTCTATCGCAGACAACCGTGAGCCGCGCACTGAACGGCTATCCGGAGGTCAGCGAGGAAACGCGCCGGCGGGTCGCGGAATTCGCGCGCAAGATGAATTACCAGCCGAACTCCAATGCGCGGCGGCTGGCGACCGGAAAGTCGCATACGATCGGCCATGTCGTTCCGCTTTCCGAACACGACATGATCAATCCGCACTTCACCGATTTCATCGCGGGAGCGAGCGAGGTCTACAACAAGCGCGGTTACGACATGCTGATTTCGGTGGTGAACGCCGACGCAGAAGAACACGTCTATGCCAATCTTGCCCGCAACCGGCGGGTCGACGGCGTAATCGTGCACGGACCAAAGGTCGAGGACGAGCGGGCGCGGATCCTCAACAAGCTGAAACTGCCCTTCGTGATCCACGGCCGCACCCACGATCCGGAGGACAGCTACTGCTGGGTCGACGTCAACAACCGCCGCGCCTTCAACAAGGCCACGAAATACCTGCTGGAACTCGGCCACCGCCGAATCGGGCTGATCAACGGGCACGCGTTCATGACGTTTGCCGCGAACCGCCGCGAGGGCATGGAAACCGCGCTGCGCGAGTTCGGCGTCGAGCCAGATCCGGCAATCATATTCTCGGGCGAGATGATCGAGCCGAACGGACACAAGGCGATGATGCAGTTCCTGTCTTCGCCGAACCCGCCGACGGCGGTGCTGTGCGCGTCGATCCTCAACGCGATGGGTGCGCTGCGCGCCATGCAGGAGTTGGGCGTAACCGTCGGCCGCGACCTGTCGCTGATCGCCTTCGACGACTGCCTGTCGTTCCTGCCGTCCACCGGCGATCATCCGACCATGACGGTGATGCGCTCATCGATCCGGCTGGCGGGCAAGCACTGCGCGGACATGCTGATCGACCAGATCGAAAACAAGCCGGGCCGCCGCAGCCTGCTGCTTGAAGCGGAGTTCGTGATCGGCGCCTCGACCGGTCCGGTACGGCAATCCGCAGAAACCTGAACGATCCGCTGTGCACTCGCGCACAGCGTGGAAGCCGTCGCCGTGATAGCCGTCGAAGCCTGTAACAAAGCCCGGGTCAGAACGGGCGGGGTGAAGGGGTTCATGCCGATTGTTTTCGTACTTTTCTCAACACTACTCATCAAACACTATCTCGCCGATTTCGTGCTTCAGCCGAAATGGATGCTCGCCAGCAAAGGGCAGTTGTCCGCGCCCGGCGGGTATGCGCATGCGGCGTTGCATGCGGCGGGAAGCGGATTGCTGCTGGGGGCATGCGGCGTTGCCGCACCGCTGATCGGCACCGTCATGGCGGGCGAACTGATGGTCCATTACGGCATCGATTACGCCAAGGACCGGATCAGCGAACGCTCGAATGTCGAACGCAGCCCGCAGCTGTTCTGGCAGCTGCACGGGCTGGACCAGTTGGCGCACCAGATGACCTATGTGGTCATCACCTATGTCGCCGCGGTCTCGCCGGTCTAGACTCGCTCACGGTTTGACGGAAACGGTGGACGGGTCCAAGTCCCTGTCTTGTCGCGTCTCCGGACGGCGAACCGGTTTCCGCTTCGCCTGGAAACTCTAGGATTCGAGCCCGTTCCGGTCGAGCAACTCCAGAAACAGCGCCGAGTGATCGAGGCCGGAACCGCCCAGTTCCTCGCACAGCCGGGCAAACCGCTCGCCGAGCATCCGGGACATGGGCAGGTCGAGATGCAAATTGCCGGCCTCGGCAAGGATGTTGCGCATGTCCTTGAGGTGCAGGGCGGCGCGGCCGCGCGGCGCGAAGTCGGCCGATGCCATGCGCGCGCCGTGCAATTGCAGCACCGTCGAGTCGGCGAATCCGCCCTTCAACGCCTCGCGGAAGGCGTCGAGGTCGCCGCCGCCCTGCCGCATCAGCAGAATGGCCTCGGCAACGGCGCCGATCGCGGCGCCGACGATCAGCTGGTTGGCGAGCTTGGCGAGCTGGCCCGCGCCGACAGGGCCAACCCGCGTTGGCCGCCCCATCGCGGCGAGCGCCGGGCGAACGGCCTCGAAGGCCGCAGCGTCGCACCCCGCCATGATGGCGAGCGTGCCGGCTTCGGCGCCGGTCGTGCCGCCGGAAACGGGCGCATCGCAGAAGGCGACTCCACCCTCCCCCAGCATAGCGGCGAGCGAGCGCGCCTCTTCCGGCTTCGTGGAGCTCATGTCGACGAAGATCGCGCCCTCGCGCATACTTTCGGGCAGGCCGTTTTCGGCGACCAGCGACAGGACCGCCGGTCCGTCAGTCAGGATCGAGATGGCGATGTCGGCCGGCGCCGCGGCCTCGGCGGCGAGGGCAAACGCCGTGATGCGATCGCTTTCGATCGCCTTCGCCCTTTCCGGCGTGCGGTTCCAGACGCGGACGTCATGACCGGCCGCGGCGAGACGGCGGATCATCGGAACGCCCATCTTGCCCGCGCCGAAAAAGGCAATCGTCCTTGCCGTCGTGTCCATCGCGCGTTCTCCGTCGCGTTTCACGCAAATCCTCGCGGCGAATGAGGCTGCCGCCCGCCGAATTGTCAACAGGCAACCGCTTGGTTTTCCCGTGCGATGCCACTACGGTCCGCGCCGACACGCATATGGGAGGTGATGTCCATGAAACTGCTGCGCTACGGGCCGCAAGGCCAGGAGAAACCGGGGCTGCTCGACGGTAACGGGACGATCCGGGACCTGTCGGCCCATGTGCGCGACATCGACGGCGCGGCGCTTTCGCCGGAATCGCTGGCGCGGCTGGCGGCCATCGACCCGGCGACATTGCCGGCGGTCGATTCGTCGGTACGGCTCGGCGCCTGCGTCGGCGCGATCGGCAAGATGGCGTGCATCGGACTCAACTATTCCGACCACGCTGCCGAATCCGGCCTGCCGATCCCGGACCATCCGATCCTGTTCATGAAGGCGAACTCGGCCATTGTCGGCCCGAACGATGACGTAGAGATGCCGCGCGGCTCCACGGCGACGGACTGGGAGGTCGAACTCGGCGTCGTGATCGGCACGCGCGCGAAATACGTCACGAAGGCCGAGGCCCTCGAATACGTGGCCGGCTACTGCATCGTCAACGACGTGTCCGAGCGCGACTTCCAGACCAGGCTCACCGGCCAGTGGACCAAGGGCAAGTCCTGCGACACATTCGGCCCGACCGGACCGTGGATGGTGACGAAGGATGAAGTCGGCAACCCGCAGGCGCTCGACCTGTGGCTCGACGTCAACGGCCAGCGCCGCCAGACCGGCACGACCGCGAAGATGATCTTCGACGTCGCGACGATCATCGAACACCTGTCGCAGCTGATGACGCTGCATCCGGGCGACGTGATCTCGACCGGCACGCCGCCGGGCGTCGGCATGGGGATCAAGCCGGAGCCGGTCTACCTGAAGGAAGGCGATGTCATGGAACTCGGCATCACGGGGCTCGGGACGCAGCGCCAGAGGGTCGTGCAGGGCTGAGCCGGCCTAGAATCCCTCGCGGGATTCGGACGCCTTGTAGACGCCGAAGACACGGAAATCCTCCGAGAAGAACTCCAGCTCCTCGAAGGCAAGCTGGACGTTGCGGTCTTCGGGATGGCCCTCGATATCGGCATAGAACTGGGTGGCGAAGAACTTGCCGCCGATCTGGTAGCTTTCCAGCTTCGTCATGTTAACACCGTTGGTCGCGAAACCGCCCATCGCCTTGTAGAGCGCGGCTGGAATGTTGCGGACGCGGAAGACGAATGTCGTCATCATCTTCTCGTCGGGCGAGGAACGCCGGGCGACCTGCTTTTCCTTCGACAGGACCACGAAGCGGGTGACATTGTTCTCGGCGTCCTCGACATTGCGGGCGACGATATCGAGGCCGTAGAGCGCGGCAGCGAGTTCCGGCGCCAGCGCCGCCATGGTCCTGTCGCCGGTCTCCGAGACGAGTTTCGCCGCGCCGGCCGTGTCGCCGGCGACGACCGCCTTCCAGCGGTGCTTGCGGATCACCTTTCGGCACTGGCCAAGCGCATGGATATGGCTGTGGACGGACTTAATGTCCTTCGTCTCGGTGCCGGGCAGCACCATCAGGTGAAAATGGATCGGCAGGAAATACTCGCCGACGATGTGCAGGCGCGATTCCGGCAGCAGGTGATGGATGTCGGCGACTCGGCCGGCGATGGTGTTCTCGATCGGAATCATGCCGTAGCGCGCCTTGCCGCTCTCGACCGCATTGAACGCGTCCTCGAATGTCGGGCATGGCAGCGGCTCCATGTCGGGAAACATGTTGCGGCAGGCGGTGTCGGAGTTGGCGCCGGGTTCGCCCTGGAAGGCGATGAGGTTCGATTGAGCGGTCATGTGCGTCTCTTGCGTTAGCCCAGCAGCGCTCTTGCGCGCTCCAGGTCGGGCTGCGTATCCACGCCCAGCGGAACGGTGTCAATGATCGCCGCATGGATGGTCATGCCGTTTTCGAGCGCGCGCAGCTGTTCCAGCCGTTCGCGCTTTTCCAGCGGCGACGGCGGCAGGGCGACGAAACGGGCGAGCGCGGCGCGGCGATACGCATAAAGACCGATATGGTGAAAGAGCGGCCCCTCGCCCCACGGCGCGGTGGCGCGCGTGAAATAGAGCGCGCGCAGGAGCGAATCGCCGATCGGCGTGCCGACGATCTTCACCACGTTCGAATTGGTCTTCTCCTCCTCCTCCACGATCTCGACGCCCAGCGTTGCGATGTCGCAGGCAAGATCCGCGAGCGGCGAAAGCGCGGCGCGGATGTCGGCCGGATCGATGGTCGGCAGGTCGCCCTGGACATTGATGATCGCGTCGTGGACGCCGTCCGGATCGAGCTTCGTCAGCGCCTCGAAGATGCGATCCGAGCCGGAAGGATGATCGGCGCGCGTCATCACCGCGGTGAAGCCGGCATCGGAAACGGCCCCGAAAACCCGGTCATCATCGGTCGCCACGGCGACCGGGCCGCAATCGGCCTCGCGCGCCCGTTCGGCGACATGAACGATCATGGGCTTGCCGCAAATATCGGCGAGCGGCTTGCCCGGCAGACGAGTGGATGCCATTCGGGCGGGGACGAGTACGAGTGGGCGCATGGGCAGAATTTCGTTTCGAGGAGGGTGTCAAAAAGTCTCAAACCGGGGGAGCTTATAGGTGTTGCATACCGACAGCAAAAGACCTAGTTTCCGCGCGACTTCGCGCGGGCGCCCGTCTGCGCGGCCTTGCATGAATCGGGACTTGTTTAAGCGATGAGCTCAACGAATTTGAACATGTATGCCGGCGCCTTTCTCGGCACGGTTTTCGCCATGATGACGGTTGGCATCCTGGGTGAAGCGATCTTCAGCAGCGAAGCGCCCGAACAGCAGGGCTATGCGATCTCGGCGGGCGAAGGCGGCGCGGCAACTGAAGCCGGCGCGGCGGAGCCCGCAGTCGAACTTGTCAGCCCGCTTCTGGCGAGCGCCGACGCGGCCGCCGGCGAGACCGTCTTCAAGAAGTGCGTGGCCTGCCACACGATCGAGGATGGCGGCGCCAACAAGACCGGCCCGAACCTCTGGAACATCGTTAACCGCCCGGTCGCCTCGCATGAAGGCTTCAAGTACTCAGCCGCGATGACCGAATTCGGCGCCGACGGCAAGGTCTGGGACTACGAGCATCTGAGCCAGTTCACGCACAAGCCGAAAGCGCTCGTCTCCGGCACCGCCATGGGCTTCGCCGGACTGCCGAAGCTGCAGGACCGCGCCAACCTGATCGCCTACCTGCGCGAGCAGTCGGCTAGCCCGGCGCCGCTGCCGGACGCCAATGCCGCTCCGGCCGCCGAAGCCGCGCCGGCAGCGACCGAAGGCACGACCACGACGCAGTAACCCGCGTCGCGCATCGTCGACACATACCGAAGCCGGGTCCAGCCCGGCTTCTTTTTTGCCTTTGTTTTCCCGCATTGCGCTTTAAGTTAGTTGAAGAACCGGCAGGGAGGTCACAGACTTGCGTTTCGGGACGATAGCCACGGCGATCTGCATCGCGATCTGTACCATCCAACCTCTCTGCGCCCAGGAACGGACCTGGCACTCGACCGCCTCGCTGATCGGCGAAAGCAAATACGGCGAGAACTTCCAGCGCTACGACTATGTCAATCCCGACGCGCCGAAGGGCGGGACGCTGAACTCGACGGTTTCGGGCACTTTCGATTCCTTCAATCCCTATGTTCTGCGCGGAACGCCGGCCGTCGGTCTCGTCGGATTCGGCGGCGGGCTGCTTTACGACACGCTGATGGAACAGGCGACCGACGAACCGAGCACCAGCCACGCGCTGATCGCGGAAGCCTTCAGCCATCCGGAGGACTATTCGTCGGTGACCTACCGGCTCAATCCGAAGGCGCGCTGGCACGACGGCGAACCGGTCACCGCCGACGACGTCGTGTGGTCGTTCAACGTGCTCAAGGAAAACAGCCAGCTCTACAGCCGCTACTACGAGAACGTGACCGAGGCGGTGGCGCTGAACGACCACGAGGTGGAGTTCAAATTCAACCAGGCGGGCAACCGGGAATTGCCGCATATTCTCGGGGATCTCGTCGTGCTGCCGAAACACTGGTGGGAAGGGACCGACGCCAGCGGCAAGAAGCGAGACATCACGCAGGCGACACTGGAGCCGCCGCTCGGCTCCGGCCCGTACCGGATCAAGAGCTTCGTCGCCGGCTCGGAGATCGTCTGGGAACGCGTGCCGGACTACTGGGGCAAGGACCTGCCGGTGAAAGTGGGCCGCGAGAATTTCGACACCCGCCGCTACGTCTATTTCCGCGACAGCGTCGCCGAATGGGAGGCCTTCAAGAAGGGCGGACTGGAAGATGTCCGCTCGGAGAACCGGTCGCAATACTGGGCGGAAGGCTACAACTTCCCCGCCGCCGCAGAAGGCAAGGTGATACGCAAGGCGTTCCCCACGACCTCTTCGGAGCCCATGCAGGGCTTCGCGCTGAACATGCGACGCGAGAAATTCAAGGACCGACGGGTGCGGATGGCGCTGACCCTGCTGTTCGACTTCGAGACGGTGAACCGGACCCGGCTCTACGGGCTGCGCACGCGCACGGAAAGCTATTTCGTCGGCGGCGAACTGGCGTCGAGCGGCGTGCCGGAGGGCAAGGAACTCGAAATCCTCGAACCGTACCGCGACAGACTGCCGCCGGAACTGTTCACGGAGCCATTCGTGCTGCCGGTCAATGGCGACCGGGGCGCGCAGCGCGCCAACCAGCGCACGGCTTTCGAGCTATTGAAGCAGGCCGGCTGGGTCAGCCGTGACGGCAAGCTGGTCAACGAGAAGACCGGCGAGCAGTTCACCATCGAATATCTCGGCTCCAGCCCGACCGACGAAATCATCGCCGGCCAATACATGGAGGATCTGCGCAGGCTCGGTATCGACGCCTCGATCCGCATCGTCGACCAAGCCCAGGAGGTCAGCCGCCTGCAGGAGTTCGACTTCGACATGACGACCGTGCTGCTGGCGCAGTCCTTGTCGCCCGGCAATGAACAGCGCGATTTCTGGACCTCGACGGCCGCCGACCAGCCGGATTCGCGCAACTATTCCGGCATCAAGGACCCGGTGGTCGACGCGCTCGTCGACAAGGTGATCCTGGCGACCGACCGCGACGACCTCGTAGCCACAACGCATGCGCTCGATCGCGTCCTGTTGTGGAACTACTACTACATCCCGCAGTGGTACACGCCCGAGGTCTGGCTCGCCTGGTGGGACAAGTTCGGCATTCCGGAGAAGCAGCCCAGCTATATCGGCGCCGACCTCGATTCCTGGTGGATCGTTCCGGAAAAGGAATCCGCGCTGGCGAACACCGGAGGCAGCCAGTGACGGGCGGGTTTCGCCTCGACCGGCGGCGCTTCCTGATCCTTTCCGGGGGCATCGCGGCAAGCGCCGCCTTCCCGGCGCTACCGCGCGCCGAAAACCCGAGCGGCGAGAAACTGCATGGACTTTCGGCCTTCGGCGACCTGAAATATCCACGCGATTTTTCGCATTTCGACTATGCGTCGCCGGAAGCCCCCGTCGGGGGCACGTTCAATTTCCAGCCGTCCTACTGGTACTTCAACCAGAATACCCAGACCTTCAACACGCTGAACTCCTTCGTGCGGCGCGGCGACGCGCCGCCGCGCATGGAACTGTGGTTCGACAGCCTAATGGCGGATGCCTGGGACGAGCCGGACGCGATCTATTGCCACCTCGCGCAAAGCGTGACGATCTCGCAGGACCGCAATCGTTTCAGCTTCGAACTCCGGCCGGAAGCGCGCTGGCACGACGGGACGCCGGTCACGGCGGCGGACGTCGTCTTCTCCTACCTGACGCTGAAGGCGCAGGGGAATCCGGAACTGGCGCTGCCGCTCACCGTGCTGAGCGACGCTCTCGCCGAAGGCGAACGGACGGTGACGCTGGTCTTCGACGGAACGCAGTCGGCGCAGGCGATCCTGTCGATCGGCAGTTACCCGGTGCTGTCGAAGGAATGGTACGCGACGCGGGCCTTCGACGATGCGACGATGGAGCCGCCGCTCGGCTCGGGCGCGTACAAGGTCGGCCGGCTCAGCCCGGGCAGCTTCATCGAATACGAGCGCGTCGCCGACCACTGGGCAAGGGACCTCGGCACGGCGCGCGGCCTCGACCTGTTCCAGACGATCCGCATCGAGTTCTACCAGCAGCGGCAGGCGGCTTTCGAGGCATTCAAGAAGGGCGTGACGACCTGGCGCGAGGAATTCACCTCGATCACCTGGGCGACGGAATACGACTTCCCCGCGCTGACCGAGGGCAAGGTCGTCAAGCGGCTTTTCCCGCGCGAGACGCGGCCGTCAATGCAGGCGGTGGCCGTGAATACCCGCCGCTCCCGATTCCGCGACCGCAGGGTGCGCGACGCTATCGCGCTGTGTTTCGATTTCGAATGGACGAACAAGAACCTGTTCTACGGGATCTATGACAAGAGTCATTCGCTGTTCGGCGGCTCGCCCTACGAGACCTCGGGGCCGCCCGACGGGGACGAACTGGCGCTGATCGAAAAGCTTTCGGCCGATTTGGAGTTCCCGGAAGGGATCCGCGGCGACGCCTGGCGCGAGCCGCCAACCGACGGGACCGGACGCGACCGGGCGCGGCTGCGCACGATCGCCGGCCTGCTGGCCGAAGCCGGCTGGACGAATGACGGCGGCACGCTGCGCAACACGGCCGGCGAGACGCTGGACGTGGAAGTGCTGATCCGGGCAAGCGTGTTCGAACGCATCTTCAATCCGTGGGTCGAGACGATGCGTGCTGCCGGCATCAACGCCTCGCTGCGCCTCGTCGACGCGGCGCAGTACCAGGCGCGCACCAACGATTTCGACTTCGACCTGTCGAGCATGGCGATCGGCTGGACCGCGACGCCGGTCTCGTCCAGCCTCGAAGGCGTGTTCGGAGCCAAGTCGGCGACGGAACAAGGCTCGCGCAACTGGACGGGCATGGCCGATCCGCTCGTCGACGCGCTGATCGCCGAAGTCGGCGCGGCGGAGACGCGCGAGCAGCATCGCGCGGCGATGCGGGTTCTCGACCGGGTATTGCGTCTGAAGCGCGACTGGATTCCAAATTGGACATCGGCGAATCACCGCGTCGCCTACTGGGACATGTTCGGCTTCAAGGAGCCCAAACCCGATTATGCATGGCCGGTGGAGCGGCTGTGGTGGATCGACGGGGCAAAGGCCGAGACGCTTGGAAAGGCATGATGTGACAATACTCCGCGACAGGGACGCCCGCTGAGATGGGCGCCTATGTCCTGCGCAGAATCCTGCTCATGATCCCGACAATCCTCGGCATCATGGCGATTTCCTTCACCGTCGTGCAATTCGCGCCCGGCGGACCGGTCGAGCAGGTCATCGCGCAGTTGACCGGCCAAGGTGGCGACGCGACCGATCGCATCACCGGCGGCGGCGGCGATTTCGGCGGCCAGCAGGAATTCGGCTCCCAGGTCGAGGGCAGTTCCAGCGCCAATACCAAGTATCGCGGCGCGCAGGGTCTCGACCCGCGCTACATCGCGCAACTGGAAAAGCAGTTCGGATTCGACAAGCCGCCGCTCGAACGCTTCGGAAAGATGCTGTGGGACTATGCCCGCTTCGATTTCGGCGAGAGCTATTTCCGCCACATCACCGTGATCGACCTGATCAAGGAAAAGATGCCCGTCTCCATTTCGCTGGGACTGTGGATCACGCTTCTGTCCTACGGCATCTCGATCCCGCTCGGCATCCGCAAGGCGGTCAAGGACGGCTCGCATTTCGACACATGGACGAGCGGGGTGATCATCGTCGCCTATGCGATCCCCGGCTTCCTGTTCGCCATCCTGCTGATCGTGCTGTTCGCCGGCGGCTCGTTCTTCGACTGGTTCCCGCTGCGCGGGCTGACATCGGACAACTGGTCGAGCCTGTCCTGGCCGATGCGCATCCTCGACTATTTCTGGCACATCACGCTGCCGCTGCTGGCGATGGTGCTGTCCGCCTTCGCGACCTCGACGCTTTTGACCAAGAACTCGTTTCTCGAGGAAATCCGCAAGCAGTATGTCGTCACCGCGCGCGCCAAGGGCCTGAACGAGCGGCAGGTGCTGTACGGCCACGTCTTCCGCAACGCCATGCTGATCATCATTGCAGGCTTTCCGGGCGCCTTCATCTCGTCCTTCTTCACCGGATCGCTGCTGATCGAGACGATATTCTCGCTCGACGGTCTCGGGCTGCTCGGCTTCCAGTCGGTCATCAACCGTGACTATCCGGTGGTGTTCGCGACGCTCTATATCTTCTCGCTGATGGGGCTGCTGGTCGGGCTCCTGTCCGACATGATCTACACATGGGTCGATCCGCGCATCGACTTCGAACGCAGGGACGTGTGACGATGGAGCAGTCTGCCGTCCTGCCCGCAGCCGTTACCTCCGTGAAGACGCGCCGACCGTTCCTGTCGCCGCTCAACCAGCGGCGGTGGCACAACTTCAAGGCGAACCGGCGCGGCTACTGGTCGCTTTGGATCTTCCTGGCGCTGTTTGTCCTGTCGATGTTCGCCGAATTCATCGCCAACGACCGGCCCATCATCGTCTCCTACAAGGACCAGTACCTGTTCCCGATCTTCAAGACCTATTCGGAGAAGGTGCTGTTTCCCGACGATCCCCTGGCGCTGCCGCGCGTCGACTTCACGGACTCCTTCATCCAGGACGAGATCACCGGCGCCGGCGGTTGGATGCTGTGGCCGCCGATCCGCTATTCCTACCGCACGGTCAACAAGGAAGTGCCGACCGCCGCGCCGTCGAAACCGGCGTTCCTGTTCGACGGCCGCGAGGGACTCTGCGCGCGCTACCCGATGGGGGTCGAGGACCCGAACTGCGTCGCCGGCAATTTCAACTGGCTCGGCACCGACGACCAGGCGCGCGACGTGTCCGCGCGACTGATCTACGGTTTCCGCATCTCCGTGTTGTTCGGCCTGATCCTGACGGCGCTGTCGGCGGTGGTCGGCGTGACCTTCGGCGCGATCCAGGGCTTTTTCGGCGGCTGGACCGACCTGATCGGCCAGCGGATCATCGAGATCTGGTCGTCGATGCCGGTGCTCTATTTACTGCTGATCATCGCGGCGATCCTGCCGCCCGGCTTCTGGATACTGCTCGGCATCATGCTGCTGTTCTCGTGGGTCTCGTTCGTCGGCATCGTGCGGGCGGAATTCCTGCGCGCGCGCAACTTCGAATATGTCAACGCGGCGCGCGCGCTCGGCGTGCCGAACCGGACGATCATGCTCCGCCATCTGCTGCCGAACGCGATGGTGGCGACGCTGACATTCCTGCCCTTCATCCTCAACGGCTCGATCTCGACCTTGACCTCGCTCGACTTTCTCGGCTTCGGCTTGCCGCCCGGTTCGGCGTCGCTCGGCGAACTGATCCTGCAGGGCAAGAACAATCTGCAGGCGCCATGGCTGGGCTTCGCCGGCTTCATCGTCATCTCGGTCATGCTGTCGCTGCTGATCTTCATCGGCGAGGCGACGCGCGACGCCTTCGATCCGCGAAAGACGTTTGCATGACCGGCGCGCCGCTCCTCTCGGTGCGCGATCTTTCCGTCGCCTTCACGCAAGGCGGCGAGACGACGGTTGCCGTCGACCACATCTCCTTCGACATCGCGGACGGAGAGACGGTTGCGCTGGTCGGCGAATCCGGGTCCGGCAAGTCCGTCTCGGCGCTGTCTGTGCTGAAACTGCTGCAATATCCCGCGGCAAGCCATCCTTCGGGCGAAATCCTGTTCGAGGGCCGGAACCTGCTGGCGGCGAAGGACGCCGAGTTGCGCAAGGTGCGCGGCAACCGGATCGCGATGATATTCCAGGAGCCGATGACCTCGCTCAACCCTTTGCATACGGTGGAACGGCAGATCGGCGAAATCCTGAAGTTGCATGGCGCACGCGACAACGCGCTCCCCGAACGCATACTGGAACTGCTCGACCAGGTTGGCATTCGCGAGGCGCACAAGCGCCTGAAGGCCTATCCGCACCAGCTCTCGGGCGGCCAGCGCCAGCGCGTGATGATCGCCATGGCGCTCGCCAACAAGCCCAACCTGCTGATCGCCGACGAGCCGACCACGGCGCTCGACGTCACGGTGCAGGCGCAGATCCTGAAGCTGCTCGACGACCTGAAGCGCGAGGAACGCATGTCGATGCTGTTCATCACGCATGATCTCGGCATCGTGCGGCGCATCGCCGACCGCGTCTGCGTGATGACCGACGGCAAGATCGTGGAGATGGGGCGGACCGAAGACATCTTCGCCCATCCGCAGCATGACTACACGAAGCACCTGCTCGCCGCCGAGCCGAAGGGAAAGCCGATTGCGCTCAACAGCGACGCGGCGACGGTTCTGACGGGCGAAGGCGTGAAGGTGTGGTTCCCGATCCGCAAAGGGCTGATGCGCAAGACCGTCGATAACATCAAGGCGGTCGACGGAGTCGACGTCACGGTGCGCGCCGGCCAGACGCTCGGCATCGTCGGCGAATCCGGTTCCGGCAAGACGACGCTCGGGCTGGCGCTGACGCGGATGATCTCGTCGCAGGGGCGGATCACCTTCGACGGACGCAACATCGACGCCTTCTCCTTCAAGGCGATGCGGCCGCTCAGGCGCGAAATCCAGATCGTCTTCCAGGACCCGTTCGGCTCGCTCAGCCCGCGCATGTCGATCAACGAGATCGTCGCCGAGGGGCTTGCCATCCACGAGCCGGGACTGACACGCGACGAGCGCGACGAGCGCGTGGTCGCCGCGTTGCAGGAAGTCGGGCTCGATACGGAGACGCGGTTCCGCTATCCGCACGAATTCTCCGGCGGCCAGCGCCAGCGCATCGCGATCGCGCGCGCCATGGTGCTAAAACCGAAATTCGTGATGCTGGACGAGCCGACCTCGGCGCTCGACATGAGCGTGCAGGCGCAGGTGGTGGACCTGCTGCGCGACCTGCAGAGAAAGCACGACCTCGCCTACCTGTTCATCAGCCACGACCTGAAGGTGGTGCGCGCGCTCGCCAACGAGGTCCTGGTGATGCGCAACGGCAGAATCGTAGAATCCGGGCGCTCGGAAGATATTTTCGACAATCCGCAAACCGACTATACCAAGGCGCTGATGGCCGCGGCCTTCGACATCGAGGTCGCGCCCGTCGGCATCGTCAACGAGTGAGACCATGGCATCCAAAGGCAAAATCCTTCTCGCCGTGACCGGCTTCGACCCGGCGGACTGGCGCGCGGAACTGGAACGCGCCGCGCCAGACCGCGTCGTCGTCGAGGAACCGGCCGGGCCGAACGATCCGGAGATCGACTACGCCGTCGTCTGGAAGCAACGGCCGGGCGTCCTGAACGGCTTGCCGAACCTTAAGGCGGTCTTTTCCATCGGCGCGGGCGTCGACCATATCTTCGCCGAAGGCGACGTGCCCGACGTGCCGATCGTGCGTATCGTCGCCACCGACCTGACCGAACGGATGAGCGAATACGTGGTCTGGCAGGTGCTCGACCATCACCGCAAGGGCCCGCTCTATCGCGACCAGCAGGCGCGCAGGTTCTGGAACGAGAGTCGCATGCAGCCAGCCGCGCGCGAGGTGACAGTCGGCATTCTCGGCTACGGCAATCTCGGTCGCGACGCCGGGCGAAAGCTACGGACGATGGGGTTCCAGGTCATCGGCTGGAGCCGGACGGTGAAACAGAACGAGACTGTCGACACGTTCGCCGGCGACAACGGGCTCGACACGTTTCTCGCGCTCGCGGACATCGTCGTCTGCCTGTTGCCGCTGACGCCGGCGACGCGCGGCATCCTGTCGGCGCCGCTGTTCGAGAGGATGAAGACACGCGGGCCGCTCGGCGCACCGATCCTGATCAATGCCGGGCGCGGCGCGCTGCAGAAGGAAGCGGACATCCTTGCAGCGCTGGAAAGCAGACGGCTTGGCGCGGCGTCGCTCGACGTATTCGAGACCGAACCGCTACCGGAAACGAGCCCGCTATGGACGCATCCGCGCGTGACGGTCACGCCGCACGCGGCGGCGGCGTCGATGCCGGAGGCGCTGATCCCGCCGATGGTGGCGCAGATGGACGCGCATGACCGCGGCGAGCCGCTAAGGAACCTTGTCGACCGCGAAGCGGGATACTGACCCGACCAGGATGCGACCTCACCTCCGCTGGATGGTTCGCCAAGGAGAATCCGCATGAACGATATCGCCGACGGGAAGGTCTTCATCGCTTGCAGCCTCGACGGTTTCATCGCCCGCAAGGACGGCGATATCGACTGGCTGCTGCGCTACCCGGAGACCGGTGAGGATTACGGCTATGCGGCGTTCATGGATACAGTCGACGGGCTGGTGATGGGTCGAGCCAGCTTCGAGAAGGTGCGGACCTTCGACAAGTGGCCCTATCCGAAACCGGTCGTCGTGATGTCCGCGACGCTGACGCAGGACGATGTGCCGGACGCTCTCGAGCAGAAAGTCCGCATAGCCGGCGGATCGCCGAGTGAAGTGATGCGGCGACTGGCCGGGGAAGGCTGGCGGGCGGCCTATGTGGACGGCGGAAAGCTCATCCAGTCGTTCCTCGCCGAAGGGCTGATCTCGGAGATGACGATAACGCAGATCCCGGTACTGCTCGGGAGCGGACGTCCGCTGTTCGGCGATATGGAGAACGACATCCACCTGACGCTTGAAGGGTCGAAAGGCTATCCCTCGGGCTTCGTGCAATCGCGCTACCGCATCGATCGGTGACGACGACGCGGTCGGGCAGGCAGCTATTCGGTATCCATGCGATATTTGAGGAATGTGATGCCGTCGTAATCCACTTCGCCGACGAATTGGGCTCCCATCCGCGCAAGCCCCTTGAGGTGTTTGCGCGACGGCGGAAGCAGGAACGTGACGAAGGGAATGCGCTCGTCCCGGCGGGCGAACGCCAGCGCCTTCCTGGTGATCCGGGCGCCAAGTCCGAAACGATCGGGTTTCAGAACCAGGCCGTAATCCCATTCGCCGCCTTCCTTCTGAAATCCGCCCCAACCGACATAGACG
>JBAQHA010000901.1:0-2822 GCA_049288075.1 Oricola sp. | reverse complement strand
TTGTCCACCATCTCGGGGGCTCGACGCCGAAAAAAATCATTGTGGTACCGAACCGCATCGTCAACATTGTCGCCTGATGGAAACGGGAGCGGGCATTCCATGAAGCTTTTCCCAACGCGCGTGGTGGTTGCCGCGCTGGCCGGTTTGACACTGGCCGGGTGCACGGTGCAGCCGCTCTATGCTCCGGCGCCGCGCCCGGGCGCTGCGCAAGCGGCCGCGCTGCCTTCCATCTATATCGAGCCGGTCGATGACCGCGTCGGGCAGGAAGTGCGTAACGCATTGATCTTCATGATGAATGGCGGTTCCGGCCAACCGGCGAATCCGGCTTACACGCTCAGCCTGAAGGTCACGTCCGTCAAGGAAAACACCCTGATCGTCCAGACGACCAGTACCGATGGTGAACCCACCACGCGGACCGTAATGGTCACCGCGAATTACGAACTTAGGCGCGCCTCGGACGACGCTTCGGTTGCCAGGCGCCGCGCCAACGCCTCGACGTCCTATGACGTGTCCTATCAGGAATTCGCCAACACGCGAGCTGCGCGTGACGCCGAGAACCGCGCCGCCCGCGAAGTCGCAGGACAGTTGCGCGCCCTGATCGCCGCCGATCTGTCCCGCGCGGGAGCGTTCTAGAGGAGCCGGACCGTGACCGAACTGAAGGCCGGTGATGTTGACCGGTTCCTGAAGAACCCGGATCGGACCAGGATCGTCTATCTCGTCTATGGACCGGACCGCGGCCTGGTCTCGGAACGCGCGGAGACGCTGGCAAAATCGTCGGGCGTCGATCTGTCCGACTCGTTCTCCACCATCAAGCTCGATGCCAACGAACTGGCCGGCGATCCCGTCCGCCTGATTGATGAAGCCTATACCGTCGCGATGTTCGGCGGTGACCGGCTGATCTGGATTCGCAACGCCAGCGCCCAGAAGGACGTTCTCGCCAATATCGAAGCTATCCTGAAGGACCCGCCTGACGCGGTGAAACTGATCGTCGAGGCGGGAGACCTCAAGAAGGGGACTGGACTACGCGCCATCGTGGAGAAATCCCCGAACGGCGTCACCCTGCCCTGCTACGCCGACTCGACCCAGACCCTCAACACACTGATCGACGCGACCTTCGGGGAAACCGGACAACGCTTGTCTCTCGACGTGCGCCGCTACATTCAGGATCACATCGGCGGAGACCGGCTGGCCTCGCGCGGGGAGCTGGAAAAACTGGCGCTCTATGCGCATGGCGAGCAGGAAATCACGCTCGAAATGGCCAAGGAGTCAATCGGCGATGCGTCGGCGACATCCTTCGACGATGTCGTCGATTCCGTGATAACCGGCAACCTGCCTGCATTCGACGCCGCCATGCAGGCTTTCATCTCGACAGGCTCCAATCCGCAACCTCTATTGGCCGCTGCGATTCGGCAGTTCCAGCAGCTCGACTTGCTGCGCGCCGAGATGGACCACAGCGGTCGCCCGGCGGCCACAGTAGTCGCCGGAGCAAAACCGCCGGTCTTTTTTTCGCGCCGGAAAACGGTTGAGGCCGCGCTTTCTCGCTGGACCGCGGCCGGGATCCGCCATGCTCTCAGGCGCTTGCAGGATTGCGTGCTGGAAAGCCGCGTCAATTCGGCTCTGACGGTGGCAGTCTCCCGTACCGCCCTCCTGGCGATTACCATTCAAAGCGCACGCCGTCGTTAACCGGCTAATGAGATAAAGGCTTCAGACGCCCTGAAGCCGGTGACAGAGCGAATCGAGCTGTTCAAGCGTCCTGTAGCGGACCCGGACCTCGCCGCCGTTATGACCGTGGGTTATCTCCACATGAAGTCCCAGTTGGTCGGTCAACAGTTTTTCGAGCGCCAGCGTATCGGTGTCCTTTTCCTTCGGTGCCTTGGGTCCGCCGGATCCCTTGGGCGGCGTGTCTTTCGCCTGCGCCAGGGCTTCGGCCTGGCGCACCGACAATCCATCCTCGACGATTCGCTTCGCCAGACGCGATGGATCGTCGGCGGTGACCAGAGTGCGGGCGTGACCGGCCGAAAGCGCGCCATTCGACACCATGACCCGCACGTCTTCCGGCAATTTCAGAAGCCGCAGCGTATTCGCAACGTGGCTGCGGCTCTTGCCGATCACGTCGCCGAGATCGGCCTGGGTATAGTCGTACTCGTCGATCAGCTTCTGGTACCCCGCTGCCTCCTCGATTGGATTGAGATCGGAACGCTGGACATTCTCGATGATCGCCAGTTCGAGCGCGATCTTGTCATCGACATTGCGGATAATGACCGGGATCTCGACGAGGCCGGCGCGCTGCGCGGCCCGCCAGCGCCGCTCGCCGGCAATAATCTCGTGCATCCCTGGATTGGTCGCCTGTTGGCGAACGACTACCGGCTGGATGATTCCGTGCTCGCGGATCGACGCCGCGAGATCGTTCAGCTCGTCTTCGGAAAAATCCCGGCGCGGGTTGTTCGGATTACGGACGACAAATTCAATCGGCAGGCTGCGGTCGCTCACCTGCGGCTTTGGCGTGGCCTCGGCGGGCTTGTCCATTTCGCCGATCAGGGCTGCAAGACCTCGTCCAAGGCGTTTGCGGGAAGCGTCGTCTGCCATGTCAGTTCCGTATCGGTTCAGTTTGTTTCGTTGTCGAATCGCTTCAAGCCGGCGCCAACTGCCGCTCTCGGCGGATAACTTCAGAGGCAAGCTGGAGATAGGCTTGGCTGCCCGCGCAATTCAGATCGTAAAGGATCGCCGGCTTTCCGTATGAAGGCGCTTCCGAAACCCGTACATTGCGCGGGATAATCGTTTCATAGACCTTATCACCCATATGGTTACGCACGTCCTCGACC
>JBAQHA010000900.1:0-4760 GCA_049288075.1 Oricola sp. | reverse complement strand
CGCCTGCGCCTCGCCGGAAGACATCGAGGATTCGACCGAGCGCCTCGACGAGATCCTGGAGATCTACCGGTGAGCGAGCATTTCTTCGGCGGATCCTATGGCGGCGACGCCTCAAAAATCGGGCCGGAATCGCGGCTCGAATGCAAGATCTGCTGGCATGTCTACGACCCGGCGCTGGGCGACGCCTATTGGCAGATCCCGCCGGGCACGCCATTCTCGGAATTGCCGGAGCACTGGACCTGCCCGGAATGCGATAGCGGCAAGTCCGGCTTCATGGTGGTCGAGGAGAGCTGAATGACCGATGTCGCCGACATTGCCGGTCGGTTCGAAGCCTGTTTCGAGGAGATCAGGGCGACCCGCATGGCGGGCATCCCGATCCTCAACGAGGCGCTGGGCGTGAAGGCGGTTGGCGGGCGCGACTGGAACGGCCACTGGCTCGGCGTGCTGGTGACGCCGTGGTTCATGAACCTGATGCTGGCGCCGCAAGAAAACGACGATGAAGCCGTCGCGCCGGGAACCAAGCGCTATTTCGCCTTCCCGGCGGGGCGGTTCGAATTCATTCGCGGCTACGAGGACGGCACCGGCCCCTACTGGATGTGCTCGTTGTTCTCGCCGGTGTTCGAGTTTTCCGACATGGAAACGGCGGAAGCGGCCGCCATGGCGGCGCTCGACGCGCTGTTCGGCGAAGATGGTGAAGCGGACGAGTCCGAAGCGGCGATCGCGCAGATGTGGCGCGGCGAGATGCCGGAGGCACCGGAGGTAGCGGTAGAACCGGAGCCAGTGAAGGAAGCGCCGGCGGAGTTCAGCCGGCGCGGATTCCTGACTGCCCGGCGCGAGGAACGGCCATGAATTTCGAGGGTCGGGTCGATATCGCGTTGCCGGCCGACAAGGGAGGCTTGGTCGCCGTGCGCTATTTTCCGCCGGTCAACGTGTCGCCGCTGCTCGCGGGGAAACGACCTGAGGAGGTTACGCCGGTTATCTCCGCGATCTACGGCATCTGCGCCAACGCGCAGGCCCATGCGGCCGCGCTGGCGCTGGAGGCGGCGCTCGGCAAACGGGCATGCAGGGAAACGATGACGGCGCGGGCGCTCGTCACGGCGACGGAGACGTTGCGCGAGAACCTGTTGCGTATCGCGCTCGACTGGCCGCGTCTTCTCGGAAAAGACCCCCAGGGGGCATCGGTGCGCGCGGCGATGAACTTCGTGCCGAGGATGCGCACCGCTCTGTTCGGCGATGCCGATCCATTCGCGCTCGATGCGAAGGCCGAGCCGGATTTCGAGACCGCGGCGGCGATTATCGCCGAGGCGGAGGCGCTGCTCGCCGAAACGGTGTTCGGCGAACCGCTTGACCTGTGGCTCAAACGGCGCGGTCATCTCGGCCTGCTTGACTGGTCGGTGAGCGCAGCGAGGCCTGCGGCGGACCTGATCGCCCACCTGGCCGAGAAGGGCTGGATCGGGACGGCCGGACTCGGCCGCGATACGGCATTTTTCGATGCGGAGACGCTGGCCCGCCTGCCGTTGATGAAGGATCTCGCCGGCCACGTACCGGAGACGACGCTTTATGCGCGCCGCGCGAAGGCCGGTCCGGTGGCGAGCCTCTCAAGTTCCGGCCTTGGCGCGCGGTTTGCCGCACGGTTGGCGGAATTGGCGTTGTTGCCGGTCGAAATGCGCCAGTTGCTCGACGGTGACGGCGTCGCGAGAACCGTATCGCGCGCGTCGCAACTCGCCGGCGTGGGCGTTGTGGATGCGGCGCGCGGTTTGCTCGTCCATTCGGTGCGGATCGAGGACGGGCGGGTAGCAGAATATCGCATCGTTTCGCCGACCGACTGGAATTTCGACGCCAACGGTGTCGCGGCGCGTTGCCTGGCCTCGCTCGACGGGTACGGCGACGCGGAGGAGAAAGTCATGCTCGCGCATCTCGTCGTCAATGCGATCGACCCTTGCGTCGCTTACGCGGTGAGGGTGCACTGATGCATGAGATGTCGATCTGCGAAAGCATCCTCAACGTGCTGAAAGAACAGGCGCGGACGCAGAATTTCGATACGGTGAAGCGGGTGAGCCTGGAGATCGGGCCGCTGGCGGGCGTCGAGATCGAGGCGCTGAAATTCGGATTCGACGTGGTGATGCGGGATTCGATTGCCGATGGCGCCGCACTGGATATCATCGAAACCAAGGGAACCGCGTTCTGCTTCGGATGCGGAGAGACGGTTGCGATCGCCGCGCGCTACGAGCCTTGTCCCACATGCGGATCGCACCAGTTGCAGGTGACGGGCGGCGAGGAACTGCGGATCAAGGAACTGGAGGTGAACTGATGTGCACGGTTTGCGGATGCGGCGAAGGCGAGGTCCAGATCGAGGGCAAAGGCAAGGCGCACGGTCACCACCACGATCATGCGCATGACCATGGCCCGGGACACGGGGTCGATCACGGTCACGAACATCATCACGGCCACGCAGACACGATCGACTACGGCGCGGGGCCGGCGGGCGCCGCCGTGCCGGGCATGAGCCAGAGCCGGATGATACAGCTCGAACACGACATCCTGGCCAAGAACAACGCTTATGCCAATGAAAACAGGACGTTTTTCGCCGATCACGGCATCCTTGCACTGAACCTGGTTTCCAGTCCCGGCTCGGGCAAGACCTCGCTGCTGGTCAAGACCATCGAGATGCTGGGCGAGCGGTTGAAGTCCTATGTCGTCGAGGGCGACCAGCAGACGGCGAACGACGCCGAGCGCATCCGCGCGACCGGCGCGCCGGCGATCCAGATCAACACCGGAAAGGGCTGCCATCTCGACGGGCACATGGTCGGCCACGCCGTCGAGCATCTCGAGCCGGCGGACGGCTCGGTGGTGTTCATCGAGAATGTCGGCAATCTCGTCTGCCCGGCGGCCTTCGATCTCGGCGAGGCGCACAAGGTCGTGATCCTGTCTGTGACCGAGGGTGAGGACAAGCCGCTGAAATATCCCGACATGTTCGCGGCCTCCGACCTCGTGCTGATCAACAAGACCGACCTGCTGCCCCATCTCGATTTCGACGTGGAGCAGGCGATTTCGAACGCCCGCAAGGTCAATCCGGCGATCAAGGTGCTGAAAGTCTCCGCGCGCAGCGGCGAGGGGATGGAAGGCTGGATCGCATGGATCATGGCTGCGCGCGGCATGGCGCTGGCCGGCCATCCGTGCGGCGCCGCGGCGGAATAGGAGGAAGACGGCATGTGCCTGGCAATTCCGGCGAAAGTGACGGCGCTCGAAACGGGCGACATGGCGGTGGTGGCGCTCGAAGGCGTCAGGAAGCGCATCTCTGTCGCGCTGCTCGACGATGTGGCCGTCGGCGACTACGTGCTGATCCATGTCGGCTACGCGCTGCACAAGCTGAGCGAGGAGGAGGCCCAGCGCACGCTGGAACTGATGGCGGAGGCGGGGATCCTCAAGGAGGAGATCGAAGAGATGCAAGGGGACGCGGCATGAAATATGTCGACGAATTCCGCGCCCGCGATCTCGCCGAGAAACTGGCAGCCCAGATCGCGCAGGAGGCGAAGCCGGAGCGGACCTATCACCTGATGGAGTTCTGCGGCGGACACACGCATGCGATCTTCCGCTACGGGGTGCAGGACCTGATGCCGGAGAACGTCAAGTTCGTGCACGGCCCAGGCTGCCCGGTCTGCGTGCTTCCGGTGCGCCGGCTCGACGACGCGGTGGAACTGGCCGAGACGCACGGCGTGATCCTCACCACCTATGGCGACATGATGCGGGTGCCGGGCACCAAACAGCGCTCGCTGATCCGCGCCAAGGCCGACGGCGCAGACATCCGCATGGTCTATTCGACGCAGGATGCGCTCAAGATCGCCCGCGAGAACCCGGACCGGCAGGTCGTGTTCTTCGCCATCGGCTTCGAGACGACGACGCCGCCGACCGCGGTCGCGATCAAACAGGCGCAAGCCGAGGGACTGAAAAATTTCACGGTCTTCTGCAACCACGTGCTGACCCCGGCGGCCATCGGCCACATCCTGGAATCGCCTGAAGTGCGCGAACTCGGCACGGTGAAGATCGACGGCTTTCTCGGACCCTCGCATGTCTCGTCGGTGATCGGGTCGCAGCCCTACGAGTTCTTCGCCGAGGAATTCGCCAAGCCGGTGGTGATCGCCGGTTTCGAGCCGCTCGACGTGATGCAGTCGGCGCTGATGCTGATCCGCCAGATCAACGAGGGCCGGGCGGAGGTCGAGAACGAATATGCCCGCGTCGTCACGCGGGAAGGCAATCGGAAGGCGCAGGCGCTGGTTTCGGAGGTGTTCGAACTGCGCCAAAGCTTCGAGTGGCGCGGCCTTGGCGAGGTGCCCTACAGCGCGTTGCGCATCCGCGACGCCTATGCCGATTTCAACGCAGAATTGCGCTTTGCGCTATCGGAAAAACAATCAAGGGAGGTAAAGTCCTGCGAATGCCCGGCGATTCTGCGCGGGGTCAAAAAACCGACCGATTGCAAGCTGTTCGGCACGGTGTGCACGCCGGACAATCCAATGGGCTCCTGCATGGTGTCCTCGGAAGGCGCGTGCGCGGCATACTGGACATACGGCCGCTTCCGCGAGCCGGCGAAGCCAAAGGCCAGGGAGGAGGCCATCGCATGAACGTGGTCGACAAGGGGATTTCGCCCGGCGTTTCCTTGCGCGGCGGCAGCGTTGACATGACGCATGGTGGCGGGGGGCGCGCCATGGCCGAGTTGATCTCCGACCTGTTCCACCGGCATCTTCGCAATCCCATCCTCGACC
>JBAQHA010000899.1:0-7462 GCA_049288075.1 Oricola sp. | reverse complement strand
CAGAAGAAGCAGAGCCCGTGGCGGGCGCCGCTCGCCTTCCTCGCCATGGCCGCCGCGATCCTCGTGGTCGGAGGGATGCAGTCGTGGTCGGTGGCGCTGGCGATCGTCAACATGAGCCTGATCTCGGCGATCATGGCCATGGGGCTGAACCTGCAATGGGGCTATGCCGGTCTGTTCAATTCCGGCGTCATGGCATTCACCGCGCTTGGCGGGTTGGCGGCGGTCGTGGTGCTGCACGCGCCGGTCTACGAGGCGCTGGCGGCCGGCGGGCGCCCGCTGTCGCTTTCCGCGGTGATCCTCATCGCGATGATCTCGACGATCGCATTCCTCACCTCGGCGACGAAAGGCAAAGTGCGGGGCCTGGCGATTTCCGTCGTCGTCATCGCCGGATTTTTCCTGCTGCGCCCTGTGTTCGGAAGCGCGGTGACGGCAATCGAAGCGGTCAATCCGGCGAAGACCGGTTTCATCGGCGGGCTCGGCCTGCCTGGCATGTTCGCCTGGCCGGGAGGCGGTGTCGTCGCGGCAGCGGTCGCCTGGATCGTCGGCGGCGTCTTTGCCGCCATCGTCGCATGGATGATCGGCAAGGTCGCGCTCGGCCTGCGCTCCGACTATCTCGCCATCGCGACGCTCGGCATCTCCGAGATCGTCATCGCGGTCCTGAAGAACGAGGACTGGCTGGCGCGCGGCGTGAAGAACGTTACCGGCCTGCCGCGCCCGGTTCCCTACGAGGTCAACCTGCAGAAGGAACAGTGGTTCATCGACCTCGTCAGTCGCTTCTATGCCTCGACGTTGAATGCGGCCGGCGATGCGGCCGCGCGCGAGGCGATGCTGAAGCAACTGCTGATAGACGGCGCGGGCACGTTCGTGAAGGTCGCCTATGCGGGCCTGTTCACCATCGTGCTTCTGATCATCCTGGCGTTGTGCGTGCGCGCGCTCAACTCGCCCTGGGGGCGGATGATGCGCGCCATCCGCGACAACGAGGAAGCGGCCGCCGCCATGGGCAAGGACATCAAGGCCCGCCACCTGCAGGTCTTCGTGCTCGGCTCGGCGATCATCGGCATCGCCGGCGCGATGATGACGACGCTCGACGGACAGTTCACGCCCGGCACCTACAATCCTCTGCGCTTCACCTTCCTGATCTGGGTGATGGTGATCGTCGGCGGCTCCGGCAACAATCTCGGCGCCGTGCTCGGCGGTTTCATGATCTGGTTTATCTGGGTCGAGGCGGAACCGGCCGGGCAACTCGTGGTGCGTCTCCTGAGCAGCAATCTCGATCCGGCTGGCGCGCTCTACCAGCACCTGCAGGACATCGCCGCGCCGTTCCGCCTGTTCATGATGGGGCTCGTGCTGCTGATCGTGATGCGGTTCTCGCCGCGCGGCATCCTGCCCGAGAAAGTCCGGCACAGCTGAGGGAAGAAGCCGGGCAATCGCGGATTGACGGCTGTCAACAACGGCGCCGGACGACCTGCCTATAGTTGATCCGTCAACACCGAAGGAGGCGGATTGCCATGAAGTACATCTTGTCCGCGATAACCGTCATTCTGTTGCTTGGGACAGCGGGCTGCGCCACCGGTCGCTATCCGCTATCCGGCCAGAAATGCGGCACCTGCGATCCAGTCAAGGGCATGTGCGCGCCGGATTGCCCGCAGATAACCGCAGGCTGATCCAGGACCGGAAGGAGGAAGGAGGCCGCGCGCCCCACGGGGGAATCGCGGTCTTTTTTCCTTGCACCCTTCCCGCCAGCATCTCAGCCGGAGAAAGTCCGGCACAGTCAAGGGACTTACGCGCGGCAGATCGCGAACAACTCGGCGCGACGCCGAGATCGCCGGCGATCATCTCCGCCTTCTTGCCGGCGAGGATGCCGATGCAGACCGGGCGGCTCGGTTCGGGTTTCACCGCGCTCGCCGTCGGCCACCGATCGACGAGGCGGCGCTGGACCTCGACTGACGATCGTCGCGTGAAACGAAAACCCCGGGCCGCTTGCGCGACCCGGGGCCTCTGTCCTTCGGCCGAAGGCCGGAAGCGCTTAGCGAACCTTCACGGTCTTCCAGGCGCCGCCTTCGATCGTCAGTTCCTTGTAGGAACCGAGCGCTTCGCCGACGTCGGTGAACTCGACGCCGGTCGCGCCCTGGTAGTCGATGTCCGTGCCAGCGGCGACGAGCTCGAGAGCCTTTGCGAGTTCGCCCGGGCCGACCTGCTCACCCGGAGCATTGGCGATGTCCATGACATTGCCGGCGATCTCGGCGCGGTCGGCCTTGCCGGCCTTCTGCATGGCGAGGATCATCAGAGCGGCGGCGTCATAGCTTTCGCCCTGGTAAGGGCCGGTGCCGGTGACGCCGGCGGCCTTCGCCATTTCCATGTACTTGGCGGCGGCATCGGATTCCGAACCCGGAGCGGTGCCGTAGACCTTCGCGCTGTCGAGGCCGGAAACGGTGAGCAGCGAGTCGCCGATCATGCCGTCGCCGAGCAGGAAGGCCGAGAAGGCGCCGGAGTCGATGGCGTTCTGCATGATGCCGCGGCCGCCCTGGTCGACATAACCGAGAACGGCGAGCGCATCGCCGCCGGCGGCAGCGAGCGCGCCGACTTCGGCCGAGTAGTCGCCCTTGCCGTCTTCATGGGCGGCGGTGATGGTGACCGAGCCGCCACGCGCCTGGAAGGCGGCTGCGAAGGAGTCGGCGAGACCCTTGCCGTAGTCGTTGTTGGTATAGGTGATGGCGATCGACTTGATGCCCTGTTCCATCGCCACTTCGGCGAGGACTTCACCCTGGCGGGCGTCGGACGGAGCGGTGCGGAAGAACAGGCCCTTGTCGTCGATCGTCGACAGCGCCGGCGTAGTAGCGGACGGCGAGATCATCACGACTCCGTTCGGGACCGCGACGTTGTTGGCGACGGCGGTAGTGACGCCCGAGCAGTCGGCGCCCATGATGGAGACGACGTTGTCGGAGGTGATCAGGCGCTCGGCAGCGGCCGAAGCGGCGGCCGCGTCGACGCAGGTCGAATCGGCGCGCACCGAGGTGATGGTCTCACCGCCGAGGAACTTGCCGGAATCGGAAGCTTCCTTCATCGCCAGCTCGGCGCCGGAGGCCATGTCGGGCGTCAGCGATTCGATCGGGCCGGTGAAACCGAGGATCACGCCCATTTTCACTTCTGCCTGGGCAGCGGCGGTGAGCGCGAGAACGCTGGCCGCAGCAAGAAGAGTTTTTCTCATGATAACATTACTCCCTTAGATACTTCGCCATTCCGGACGGACGCAGGGGATTCCGCATCGGTCGCCCGGAAAGCTGACGGGTTTTAAAGCCTACTCCGGTCGCGCACGCAAGCCGTTTGGAATGCGTGGGTTAAGCCCCGGAGTTAACGTGAACGGGCGTTCCGGAGCGGTTTCGCGGTGATGCCAGCGGCTTTCCCAGCCGATGAGACGACATCCGGAAAGAGGACTTCAACGCTTTCCAAAAGTGAAGTCCGGCAAAGACTTGAGCGCATGGGTCAGCGCCTCGCCCCAGTTGGTCGAGATCGTCTTGTAGTAGGCGTCGTCAGCCGCGATGCGCTCGCGGAGGCCGAGTTGAAAGCTGTCCGCCTCGTAGACCTGGACATCGAGCGGGAGACCGACGGAGAGGTTGGCCTTCATGGTGGAATCGAAGGAGACCAGCATCAGCTTGATCGCATCCTCGAACGACATCTCGGGATCGTAGGCACGCACCAGGATCGGACGGCCGTATTTCGTCTCGCCGATCTGGAAGAAAGGCGTATCGCCGTTGGCCTCGATGAAATTGCCTTCGGGATAGATCATGAACAGGCGCGGGTCGCTGCCGCGGATCTGCCCGCCGAGGATCAAGGTCGCGTTGAAAGAGGAATCGGCGGTCTGGCCGCTCATGGCGTTGGCCTGGATCGTCTCGCGAAGGATCTCGCCGATCTGACACGCCGCCTGGAACATCGACGGCGTTTCAAGGATCGACGGCTTGCGATCGTGCGGCGCCTTGGATCGCTCGTCGAGCAGGCTGACGACCGACTGGGTGGTGGCGAGGTTTCCCGCCGTCATCAACATGAGGACACGCTCTCCCGGCACCTGCCAGGAGAACATCTTGCGAAACACGGAAACATTGTCGACGCCCGCGTTGGTACGCGTGTCGGACATGAATACGAGGCCCTTCTTGAGGCGCAGGCCAACGCAATACGTCATTTGGTGATTCCACCCCGTTTTGCGGAGAACTTATTGCTGGACCTGTAGTCTGACAACCATGTTCTCTTCGCTATCGCCGAGCCTGAGGCCGGAGACGGGGGCGGCCTCCGTATAGTCAAGGCCCGTCGCCACGCGGACGTAGCGTTCGTCGGGCGAAATGCCGTTCGAAGCATCGAAGCCAATCCAGCCAATGCCCTCGACATGTGCTTCGGCCCAGGCATGACTGGCGTCCTGGTCGATGCGGTCGTCCATCATCAGATAGCCGCTGACATAGCGGGCCGGAAAGCCCATGGTGCGGGCCGCGGCGACGAAGATTTGGGTGTGATCCTGGCATACGCCATGGCCGCGATCCAATGCTTCCTCGACCGTCGTGGCGGCGTCGGTACGACCGGTTTCGTACTTGACGGTTTCGGCGATCAACTGTGACAGGGCGTGCAACCGACCGATAGGCTCTTCGAACCCGTCTCCGACGGTCTTGACGAGCCGGCGCACATTGTTGCCGACCCTGGTCAGCGGAGTGGCGCGCAGAAACAGCCAGAGTGGCGCGAAGCCGCCATGCGTTCCGACGATTCCGTGCGTGTCGGATGTTTCGACGACGCCCTGGCAACGCACCGTGATATCGGTGCGGCCGTCGTCGAAGGAGACCAGCGCGACATGATTGTTGTGCTGGTCGTCATATTCCAGCTGTTTCGTGCCGCCTTCGACGTCCGTCGTCCACGATATCACGGACTGGCCGGCGCGCGACTTGGGCGTCAGGCGCAATTGCTGCAACGCGTAGCGTACCGGCTGATCGTAATGATACTGGGTGGTGTGCGTGATGGTCAGGCGCATGTTCTATCCGTAGAAACGGTAATCCTGTTCGATCTTGCCGCCGAGCGCATTGTTGTCCCGAATAAACTCGTCCAGGAATTCGTGCAGCCCCTGGTCGAAAATCGTGTCGACCGTATTGGCCCGCAAGCGGTTGAGAATTTCGTCCGCCATTTCGTGACAGGCATGGCGCTCGCCATAATCGTCGGCGAGATAGGCGAGATTATCGACGATCTTGGTGTAGCAGAAAGCAAGCGAGCGCGGCAGGCGGCGGTCGAGGATCAGGAATTCGGCGATGCCGCGCGGATTGATGTCGCCCTCGTTGAGCCAGCGATAGGCGCGCTGCGCCGAGACCGAGCGCAGGATCGTCTCCCACTGCACGTTGTCGAGCGAGGAGCCGACGAACATCACGGAGGGCAGCAGGACGTAATATTTCACGTCGAGAATGCGCGACGTGTTGTCGGCGCGTTCGAGGAAGGTGCCGATGCGGGCGAAATCGTAGATCTCGTTACGCAGCATGGTGCCGTGGAGCGCGGCGCGCACCAGCGCGCTCTGCTGGCGAATCAGCGCCAGCGTCTCGGGCAGTTCCTGCTCGCGCACCGGACGCGCCAGCGCGTCCTTGAGCGCCAGCCAGCATTCGTTGGTGGCTTCCCACACCTCGCGCGTCAACGCAGTGCGCACGAGGCGGGCATTGTTGCGCGCCGACTCGATGACGGAGATGACGCTCGACGAATTGGCGCGGTCGCGCAGCAGGTAGTCGATCACCGTCTGGGCGTCGGCCTTGTCGTGGCGAGCCAGGAAACCGTCCTGAACGCCGGCCGTCTGGATGACCGACATCCATTCGTCCTCGGCGGCGGCCGAGCGTGTCAGCGCCATGCGGAAGCCGGCCTCGACCAGGCGCGCGGTGTTCTCGCTGCGCTCGAGATAGCGGAACATCCAGAACAGGCCGCCTGCCGTCTTGCCGAGCATCCGCGCTACTCCTCCAGCACCCAGGTGTCCTTGGTGCCGCCGCCCTGGCTGGAATTGACGACCAGCGAGCCCTTTTTCAAAGCGACGCGCGTCAGACCGCCCGGCGTGATGTTGATGCCGAGCGGCGAGACGAGGACGAAGGGGCGCAGATCGACATGGCGCGGCGCGAGGCCGGCCCTGGTCAGGATCGGCACGGTGGACAGCGACAGGGTCGGCTGGGCGATGTAGTTGGTCGGCTTGGCCTTCAGCTTGTCGCGGAAGGCGGCGATCTCGCGCCTGGAGGCCGCGGGACCAACCAGCATGCCGTAACCGCCCGAACCGTGCACTTCCTTGACGACGAGCTCGTGCAGGTGTTCGAGGACGTAGGCAAGCGAATCCGGCTCCGAGCAACGCCAGGTCGGCACGTTCTTCAGGATCGCCGTTTCGCCGGTGTAGAACTCGACGATGTCGGGCATGTAGGAATAGATCGCCTTGTCGTCGGCGATACCGGTGCCGGGCGCGTTGGCGATCGTAATTCTGCCGGCGCGATAGACGTCCATGATGCCGGGCACGCCCAGCAGCGACTGCGGGTTGAAGTTCAGCGGATCGAGATAGTCGTCGTCTATGCGCCGGTAGATCACGTCGATCGGCGTGTAGCCGCGGGTTGTGCGCATGGCGATTCGGCCGCCGACGACGCGCAGATCGTGGCCCTCGACCAGTTCGGCGCCCATCTGGTCGGCGAGGAAGGCGTGCTCGAAATAGGCGGAGTTGTGGATGCCGGGCGTCAGCACCGCGACGACGGGCTTGCCGTCGCAAGCGGTCGGCGCGCAGGCGCCGAGCGAACGGCGCAGGTTCTTCGGATAGTCGCTCACCGGCTGGACGCGGATCTTCGCGAACAGTTCCGGGAACATCTGCAGCATCGTCTCGCGGTTCTCCAGCATGTAGGAGACGCCGGACGGCGTGCGCGCGTTGTCCTCCAGGACGTAGAACTGGTCTTCGCCCGTGCGCACGATGTCCACACCGACAATGTGGGTGTAGATATTGCCCGGCGGCTGGACCCCGATCATCTTCGGCAGGAAGGCGTCGTTGTTGGCGATCAGCTCTATGGGGATGCGCCCGGCGCGCAGGATCTCCTGGCGGTGGTAGATGTCATAGAGAAAGGCGTTGATGGCGCGCACGCGCTGCTCGATGCCGCGCGAGAGACGCGCCCATTCACGGCCGGAAACGATCCGCGGAACGATGTCGAAAGGGATCAGCCGCTCTGCCGCCTCCTCCTGACCGTAGACGTTGAAGGTGATGCCGGTACGGCGGAAAAACGTCTCCGCCTCCTTGGACTTCCGGTTCAGCCGGCCGACGTCCTCGGCAACGAACCAATCGTGGTATCCCTGATATGGCGAGCGGGCGCGGTTCTCGCCAACCAACATTTCATCAAAGAAACCATTGTCGTGTTCCATTTCCATAACAGTATGGGATTGCGGATTTTCCGCAAGAGCCGGGCTGCCCACCCGAACGGCACCACAATATTTTCAT
>JBAQHA010000898.1:0-2394 GCA_049288075.1 Oricola sp. | reverse complement strand
CGTTACTTCAAGCGACGCGTCTCACAGGATCGTACTCTCGCCAACGAAGCTCTTTTCGACCACGAAGTGCCCGGGCTTGGAATTCGCCCCTTCCTCCATGCCGGCTTCCTCGCAGAGCGCCTTGATTTCGAGATTGAGGCCCATCGTGCCGCAGATCATCACCCGGTCGTCCTCGGGACCCCATTTCGGCACGCCGAGGTCGGCGAACAGTTCGCCCGAGCGGATCTTGTTGGTGATGCGGCCCATTCTGGGCGACTCCTCGCGCGTCGTCGTCGGGTAGTAGTGCAGCTTGCCGTCGACCATCTCGCCGATCAGCGGATCGTTGATCAGGTTCTCGACCAGTTGGCGGCCGTATTCGAGTTCGGCGACCTGCCGGCAGGTATGCGTCAGGATGATCTGCTCGTACTTCTCGTAGACTTCCGGGTCGCGGATCAGTGAGGCGAAGGGCGCGATGCCGGTGCCGGTGGCGATCATGTAGAGGCGTTTTCCCGGCAGCAGCGCGTCGATCACCAGCGTGCCGGTCGGCTTGGTCTTCAGGATCACCTGGTCGCCCGGCTGGATCTTGACCAGCTTCGAGGTCAGCGGCCCGTCCGGCACCGCGATGGAATAGAATTCCAGTTCCTCGTCCCAGGACGGCGAGGCGATCGAATAGGCGCGCAGGATCGGGCGCGCCGGCTTCCCGTCGACGGGATCGCCCATCAGGCCGATCATCACGAATTCGCCTGACCGGAAGCGCAGGCTCTGCGGCCGCGTCAGCCGGAACGAGAACAGCTTCTCAGTCCAGTGGGTGACGGCCGTGACGGTCTGGCCGTCCGGAAGTGGAGTGGCAATATTCACGGGCACCGCCGGCTCGGAGATTGACGCGAGGTCATTCATATTCGGATTTTCCTATTAAACCGTTCCGGCGCCCGCCTGCAAACGCTTTTGGTAGAAGTTGCTCTGCCACGCGGAGCGTGCGAGCCACTGTTTCTCGGGCTGGCGGGCCGCCAGGTCGTCGGGAATCTCCACTTCGTCGAAGCCGACGCGCCGCGCCTGTGCGTACTGGTCGGCGATGACATGGCCGGTGGCGCGCAATTTTCCGCGATAGCCCGCCTGGCGCAGACGCCTGGCCAGCGAGAAGCCCCGTCCGTCCTGGAAGGAAGGAAAGGCGATTACGATCAGGCGGATCCACCCGAAGAACGGCGCGATTTCGTCTGCGTCCGCGTCGTTGGCGATCGACAGCGCGAATTCGCCCGGAAGATCGGTCCGGTCAGCAGCCTGCAACGCTTCGAGCGGCAGCGTCCGCAACTGGCGGGCCAACGCGTCTTCGCCGAACCCGGCGTCGGTCACGATGATCGTCATGGTCGCTCTCCGGCGCCGGCGGATGCCGAACGCACCATTTTGCCGTTCTCGAAATGGATGCCGCACTCGGTCTTCTCCGATCCCCGCCAACGTCCGGCACGCGCATCCTCGCCGTCCTTCACCGGGCTGGTGCAGGACGCGCAGCCGATCGAAAGATAGCCGTGCTCGATGAGCGGGTGTTGAGGCAGATCAAATGCGGCAAAATGCGCGTCGATGTCCTCCTTCGTCCAGTGGGCGAGGGGGTTGACCTTCAGCTTGCCGTCGCGGGAGCGCTCGAACAGTTCCACATCCTCGCGCGTCGACGCCTGGAAGCGCTTGCGCCCGGTGATCCAGCCGTCGAATTCGGCCAAAGCCTCCGCCAACACGTTCGTCTTGCGGAAACCGCAGCAAGCGTCGGCGTCGGTCAGGTGCAGCCGGCCATAGGGGTCGGTCGCGCGGATCGCCCCGCCGTCGGGCGAGACGGTGCGCACGTCGGTCAGCCCGAAGCGGCGCACCAGCGCGTCCTTGTAAGCCAGCGTCTCCTCGAACAGCATGCGCGTGTCGATGAAGATCACCGGCGTCGCCGGGTTGGCCTCTGCGACGAGATGCAGCAGCGCCGCCGATTCCGCGCCGAAGGAGGAAACGACGGCGATATTGCCGTGCTTCTTTTCGATCAGCGCTTCGCGCAGCACGTCGCGGCTCTGCGCGAGGTGGGGCCGGGCGGATTGCTTCAGTTCTATGCGGTCATGCGGCACGGGCTTCGCTCTCCTGGTCGGTATATATCGCTTGCCTGAACGGTTCGGCGCCGAGGCGCCGATAGGCTTCGAGGAAGGTCTCCGACGCATCCTCGCGCAGCTTCAGATAGGTCTCGACGATCGTCTCGACGGCGGGAACGATGTCCTCGGCGTCGAAGCCGGGGCCGGTGCGTTCGCCGATCGTCGCGGTCTCGGTGCCGTCGCCGCCGAGCGTGATCTGGTAGTTTTCGCGCCCTGCCTTGTCCAAACCGAGAATGCCGATATGGCCGACATGGTGATGGCCGCAGGCATTGATGCAGCCGGAGATCTTGATCTTCAG
>JBAQHA010000897.1:0-3904 GCA_049288075.1 Oricola sp. | reverse complement strand
TGTTTTCAAGCATGTAACATACCGTATGTCAATAAATGTCTTGGCATACTGTATGTCACAGATTTCGGCATGCGGCGCGCCGCAGACGCCTCGCCTGCTTACCGGCGCTGGCCTACAGATGCGGCACTTCGCCAATTCGCGGGTTACAATGACTGCGGTTGACCGAAGAGAGCCGGTATTGAGCCCGATTTCAGCCCGGGACAAATAATGCCCTCGCCGCGTCGACAAGGCGCCTCCGGACATGGGAGCATGCATGTTTACCGGCAAACAGGTTAGCCTCGGCCGGTCATTCGGCGAGAGACCTCGTAATACAAGAAACCGAGGCTGTTCGTATTTGTGCCGCTCGGGACGGGGCAGGATTTCCCGACTGATACGATGGGGAGACAATCTGCACTCCCGAAAGACCGGATTCACAGCCGCGGTCTTCTCTCATCGCAACCGAGAGGGAACCTCTATTGCTCAGTCTCGAGCATCTTCAACGCTTGCGAATAGTTCGGCTCCATCGCCCCGATATGTTCGCGCAGAAGCCGCTCCAGCCTGTGTGCATCCTGCGCCTCGACCGCTTCGGCAATTTGAACATGCTCGCTGAACGTCGTGTAGAGATGCAGGTCGAGCTGCGTCGACAGATGCACGCGTAGCGCCGCGATTCGTCCTGACGCAATATCGAACGCCTCGACAAAGAACGGATTGCCCGAGTTCTCGAAAAAGGTGTTGTGAAAGCGCGTATCGGCCTGGGCGTAGGCCAGCGTGTCGTCGTCGTCGCGCGCCTTCTCCATCATCGCGATCGCTTTTCTGAGCCCGGCCAATGTCGCCTTGGGCGCGCGTTCCAACGCCAGACGGCTCACTAGAATTTCCAGGTTCAGGCGGTAGTCGACAAGCTGGTGCAACTCATCCGCATCGGGTTTGAAGACGACGCTGCCGCGACGCGGCAGAATGTTAATCAGCCCTTGCATCTGCAGAATCGTGAGTGCCTCGCGCACCGGCGTTCGGCTTACGTCCATCGCCACGGCGATCTTCTCCTCAGACAGAACCTCACCGAGCGCAACTTCGCGCCGCATGATTGCTTCCTTGAGATTCTCCGCCACCGTGGCGGCCAGGGATTTCGGGCGGTGGATTGGGCTTTTTTTCATAAGATTCTTGTACTTGAGGGTAGTCTCCTGCGCCGGCGCGCCTGAGATCGAGCGAATTGTATCTGAAATGTCAGAGACGTCCAGTACATATAGTATTTGACATACAGTATCCCAAAATGAAGGCTCCAATGACGGTCAGGGGAAAATTACGAAGGTACTCGTCATGGGTGGAAGCGGCTTCGTCGGAGCCTGGGACAAGGCGGGCAGCACGCGCCTTCCTGGCCGATGACGGCATCACCTCGACGGGCTTCAGCCCCTATGTAGGGTATTGGCTAGGGCCGCGAAACCGGCGCGTCAGCCGGCCCCTCGTCGAAATCGAGACTGGCGCAGCTATTCGCCGACTGGTCGCCCATACCGCTCGAGGACGGCTTGTCAGACACCATCGCGTATTACCGCAAGACGACCTGAACCGGCCGAGGGCCCGGTTGCAGTCGCCTCGGATTTGCCCGCGACATCAAAAAAGAGCCCCGATCAGGAGGCTCTAAGTTGGCTATATCCGATGTTTCCTCTCCGGGATCGTCATGTCGGAATCCTGGAGATCAGATCGTGTCCCATTCCGGTGACCAGTCGAAGTCGACCATGCGTTCCTGGCGATCCAATCCACCAATCCGGGCCATCTCGGTTTCGTCGAGTTCGAAATCAAAGATGTCGAAGTTCGAGCGGATATTCTCGATCTTGGACGACCGCGGAATCGCGGCAACGCCATCCTGCTGCAGAAGCCAACGCAGAGAGACCTGAGCGGCCGATTTGCCGTGGCGGCGACCGATTTCCTGAATCACCTCTTCCTTGAACACTGCGCCGCGGGCCAACGGCAGGTAAGCGGTGAGGATCATCCCTGCGCCGCGCAGCGCCGGCAACAGCTTTGGCTGCGCCAGAAACGGGTGGTATTCGATCTGGTTGGTGACCAATTCGGCACCATGCACGTTAATGGCCTCGTCGAGCTGCGCCGTCGTGAAATTGCTGACGCCGATGCTGCGTGTCTGGCCTGCATCGCGTACCTCCGCGAATGCCCGCAAGGTGTCACCCATGGGCACCGCGGTACCCGGCCAGTGGATCAGAAGAAGATCGACATGGTCCATTCCCAAGCGGTCGAGGCTTTCGCCGATCCGCTGGTGCACCGTCGCGGGTTCGAGAGAGTCGAACCAGATCTTGGTCGTGACGAATATCTCATCGCGCGGAATGCCGGATTCACGGATGGCCTGGCCGACTTCCGCCTCGTTGCGGTAGCGAATGGCCGTATCGATATGGCGATAGCCGTATTCGATGGCGGAGCGGATCGAAGCGATGCCCTCCTTCCCGGTCAATTCGAACGTGCCAAGCCCAAGTGCGGGCATCGTGATGCCCTTTGCGGTCCTGTAAATCATCGATGCCTCCTTCAGGTAGTGAGTATGATCTTTGCTGCGGCGACACGGCCCGCATCGATATCGGCAAAAGCCTGGCTGCCGTCGGTGAGCGCCCGGGTCTCGACCCAGTTGAGCGACCCCAGCGCGCCGGACGCCAACAACGCCACTGCGTGGCGGAAATCCTGAACCGAGTAACAATACGCCCCGAGAAATGCCAATTCACGAAGCGTCAGGGCGCGCACGTCGACACCCTCGCTGCCGGGCAGCAGACCACTGTGCACGACCACACCACCGCGGCTGGCCATGCGAAATGCCATTTCGCGCGTCGCACACGCGCCAACCGCGTCGAAAATCAGATCGTAGCGGCTGCCTTGCGGCTCCTTGTCCGGCGCGATGGCGCGGATCTTGTCCGACGCCGCCTCTGCCGTCGCGCGCCGAGCAGGGTTTGTCTCGACCAACAACACTTCCCGCGCGCCTTCGGTGGCAAGTACCAGAGCTGTGGCCAGCCCGATCGCGCCGCCCCCGATTACGGCAACCTTTGCCGTCGCGATCGACCCTGCGAAGGCCCGCCGCCCGATCTCCACCGCATGAACGGCGACGGCAAGCGGCTCGGCCAGCGCCGCCACTTCGAACGGCATGTCGTCGGGAATCGGCTCGAGGTTCCTTTCGGGCACCGCGACGAACTGCGCGAATGCGCCATCGTGCGGCGGCAGGCCGATATTGCGCTGGGATTCGCACAATTGCGGCGCACCCGATACGCAGTTCGTGCAGGTCCCGCAGCTCAGAAAGGGGTTCAGCGCCACCCGCTGTCCGTCGAGACGCCCGCCCAGCACAATTCCTGCGGCCTCGTGACCCATGATCATCGGCGGAACACGGCGCGGATCGTGGCCGTGATAGCCGTGCATGTCAGACCCGCAGATGCCGCAGGCTTTGACCTTCAGCAGAACCTCGCCGTCGCCTGGAACCGGGTCAGGTACGTCCTGCAGCTCCATTCGGGCCTTTCCCAGGTAAACGATCGCTTTCATCTTTTTCCTTCACTTGAAGAGAGTCGCATTCGTCGGGCGAGTATTCGCCACCCCTCCATTTGGAACGGCCTCGTTCGTCAGCCGGCCTGCTTGTTCGCGGCAATCCCCAGAGGTCCACGGCCGACTTGGCAGGAATACCTCGCCACCGCGCCAGAGTTGCGCAGATACTTGGCATCTGGGATACAGTATGTCAACATTCCGCGAACCGGTGCCATTGCGCCCCGAACCCCAGGAGTATTCGCTTCGTGAACCGCAGTTATTGCCTGTCCTACCTGACGCTCGAACTCTCGCCCCCCGAGACGATTATTTTTGCCGCCGAAGCCGGTTACGATTCGCTTGGAATCCGAATGATGCCCGCCCTGCCGGGTGGCCGGGCGTTTCCGCTCATGCACGACAGCCAGCTTAT
>JBAQHA010000896.1:0-5988 GCA_049288075.1 Oricola sp. | reverse complement strand
GGATGGTACGCCGCAAAGCTGGGTCGCGCTGAATCCGGGCTGGGACTACCGGCTCTGGACGGATGACGATCTGCTGGTCTTCGTCCGCGATGAATTTCCGGACCTGCTCGAACTCTACCAGTCCTATCCCAATCCGGTGCAGCGCGCCGACCTCGCGCGCTACATGCTGCTTTACCGCTTCGGCGGCGTCTATGCCGACATGGACACCGACTGCCTCGCGCCTTTCGATCCCCTGGCCAGCGACGACCGGGTGATCCTGTGCGAGGAGCCCGTGGCCAACTGGGAAAAGGCGACGCAACTCGGCATGGAGCGGCTCTATTTCAACGGCACCATGGCCAGCCCGGCGGGCCACCCGTTCTGGCGTCATGTCCTCGACTACGCCTGGAAATGCCGTCACGCCGCGCCGAAGGACGTGCTCGATTCGACCGGACCGCTGATGTTCTCCGGCGCGATCTTCGCCTATCCGCGCCAGGAGGAACTGGCTCTCAATTCATGCCACCTCTTCGCGCCCTCCGCCCCCGGCGGCCGGGAAGACGCCGGCGAGCCTTACGGCGACTATGCCGCGATGCGGCTGTCCCGCCACAACTGGGCGGGAACCTGGTTTCACGAACGCAAGGAAGGCCGGTATTCGCGCCTGAAGGGCAAATGGCGCAAACGGCGGGCGCTCGCGTCGAAACCGGCCGGGCTGACACTCGGTCAGGTCGAGGCGCGGATCGACCGGGCGGCGCTCTCGGCGCCGCTCGTCCCGTTCGGCGAGCAATCCTGCCCGAACGTCGTCGTCTTCGTGCCGGTGCGCAACGGCGCGGACTTCATCGCCCGCAATTTCGAGCTGGTTCGATCGCTGGACTATCCGGCCGGCAAGCTGCGGCTGGTCTATTGCGAGGGCGACAGCACCGACGGTTCACGCGCCATGCTCGAGCGGCTCAAGGCCGAATGCGGCGGGTCGCTGCGGGGGCTGGAAATACTCGATTTTTCGACCGGGCTGACGCTTGGGCGCAGGCAACGCTGGGAGCCGGACCGGCAACTGGCGCGGCGCGGCGCCATCGCCCGCGTCCGCAATCACCTGATCCGTCACGGGCTGGCCGCGTCGGACGACTGGGTTCTCTGGCTCGATGTCGATGTCTGCGATTTTCCGCGTGACATCCTGAAAACGCTGTTGCGCCGCAACCGCAAGATCGTCACGCCGAACTGCGTGCTCGAAGCCGGCGGACCCAGCTACGATCTCAATGCCTTTCTCGAAATCGGCGAACCGAGACCCTCGCTTTACTACAAGCACGTCGTGGGCGGGTTGTTTCAGCCGCCCGCGAATTACTGGCACCGGCGCCACCTGCACGATCTGCGCTATCTCGATGAAGTCCCCCTGTCCTCGGTCGGCGCCACGATGCTGCTTGTCCATGCGTCGGTGCATCGCGCCGGCTTGGAGTTTCCCGAAATTCCATATAACGATCTGATCGAGACGGAGGCATTCGGGCGCCTCGCCGGCGAACTCGGCGTGACGCCGGTCGGATTGCCCAATATCGAGATTATCCATGTTAAAAGCTGACCGCGGTCGCGACACGCTTATCGTCGAGGTTGTCACCTGCCGCAAATCGCCGCCGGGCCGGCGCGAATCCGCGACGCGGCAGCTCGAGGGGCTGCCGCTGGCTGTCGAATCGGAGTTCGTCGACGGCTTTGTCGGCGAGGATCCCATCGTCGACACGCTTTATGACGAGGCTGCCAACGCGAGGAACTGCAAGCGTGGCCTGTCGCGCGCCGAAATCGGCATCTATGCCAGCCACCGCCTTGCCTGGCAGCGCCTTCTCGACCGGGGCGATGCGGCCGCTCTCCTGCTCGAGGACGATTTCTTCTTCCGCGATCCCGCGCTCGTCGAGGCGATCCTGCGCAACTGGAAGGCCCTGCTGGGCGACGATCGCGACATCGTCAAGCTGTTCGACTTCGAGAGGAAGTCTTCCAACGTTCCGGTGCTTTCCGAACGCATCGCCGGCATCGAACTGGTCAAGTGGCGCTCGCCCACCGCCGGCATGGTCGCCTATCTGATCTCGCGCGACGGCGCGCGCAAGCTCCTGGCGCGCGACCGGATTTTCCGGCCCGTCGATGAGGACATCAAGTATTTCTGGGAACTCGACCTGAACGTCTGGTCGGCGCCCGGAAATCCGGTGACGGAGATAAGCGGCGATCTCGGCGGAAGCCTCGTCAACCACGAGCGCGAGCGCGTGAAGCAGCGTGTCCTGATCCGCAGCCTCTGGGGCAATTTGCTGACGCTCGACCGCAAGATCAGGACGCGGCTGCTTCTGGCGCGCGAGAAGCGCGCGAAAAATGCCCGCAAGCCCTTCTGACGCCGGCGGACCGGCGGTTTCCGGCCGCCGGGCGCGTCGCCCTCAATGGAAATTCCGCCCCTTCGGCAGGACCTTGGCCGAGGCTTCCAGTTGCTGCAGCCGCTCGTAGTCGGTTCTCAGTTGCGGCGCGTCCTTGAGCAATTGCGCCAGCCGCGAGCGCGGTTTCGTCCTTTCGCGGATCTCGATCACCGGCCGGCGCACCTCGTCGGCGTTGGCCAGCCCCGCGTCGCCGATCCCTTCCGTCTCGATCTCCGCCAGCAGCGGCGTCAGGTCCTCTACTCGGTCGGCGACCACGTGGATGACCCCCATCTCGTTCTGCAGCCTGCCCGTGACGCGGACCAGCCGCGAGCCCAGCACCAGCGCCCGGTAACGCTCGAAGACCTTCGGCCAGACGATCACGTTCGCCACGCCCGTTTCGTCCTCCAGCGTCATGAAGATGACGCCCTTGGCCGAGCCCGGCCGCTGCCGCACCAGCACCAGCCCCGCCACGTCGGCGCGCCGCCCGCTGGCGATCCCGTCCAGCGTCGCGTGCCGCATGACGCCCCTTTTCTCCAGCTGCCGGCGCAGGAAGGAGACCGGATGCGCCTTCGGCGACAGGGACAGGAACCGGTAGTCGTGCACCACCTGCTCGCCCGGCGGCATCGGCGGCAGCTGCATTTCGGCTTCGCCGGGGATCTCGATGCCCGCTTCGTCGGGATCGTTTCCGAGCGCCGGGCGCTCGAACAGCGGCAGATGCTCCTCGGCCGATTTCTCGTCCAGCGCGCGCACCGCCCATAGCGCCGCGCGCCGGTCGAGCCCGATCGAGCGGAACGCGTCGGCGTCGGCCAGCCTCTCGATCTGGGCGCGGGCAAGCCCCGAGCGCAGCCACAGGTCGCGCACTGAATCGTAACCCCGACCGCGCCGTTCGGCGAGACGCGTCATCTCGCCCTCGCGCAGGCCCTTGACCTGCCGGAAGCCCAGCCGCACCGCCTTGTTTGTCTGGATCACGCCCGCCATCTCCCGGTGGCGCGGCGCGATTATCATCATTGTGTCCGGCTCGTCGGGCGCGCGGTCCTCCAGCGCGTTGTCCCAGCCGGACGCGTTGATGTCGACCGGCCGCATCTCGACGCCATGCTCGCGCGCGTCGCGCACCAATTGCGCCGGCGCGTAGAAGCCCATCGGCTGGGCGTTGAGGATCGCCGCGCAGAACACGTCCGGGTAATGGGCCTTCAGCCAGCACGACGCATAGACCAGCAGCGCGAAGGAGGCGGCGTGGCTTTCCGGGAAACCGTATTCGCCGAACCCCTCGATCTGGCGGAAGCAGCGCTCGGCGAAATCGGCCTCGTAGCCGTTCGCGACCATGCCGTCGATCATCTTGGTCTGGAAGGTATGGATCGTGCCGACGCGCCGGAACGTCGCCATCGCCCTGCGCAGCCTGTCGGCCTCGCCCGGCGTGAAGCCGGCGGCGACGATGGCGATCTTCATCGCCTGTTCCTGGAACAGCGGCACCCCGAGCGTCTTGCCGAGCACCTGTTCCAGTTCCTTGCTCGGATAGGAGACCGCCTCCTTGCCCTGCCTGCGGCGCAGGTAGGGATGCACCATGTCGCCCTGGATCGGGCCGGGCCGCACGATCGCCACCTCGATGACGAGATCGTAGAAATTGCGGGGCTTGAGCCGCGGCAGCATCGTCATCTGCGCCCGGCTCTCGATCTGGAACACGCCGAGCGTGTCGGCCCGGCAGATCATGTCGTAGACTTGGCGTTCCTCCTTCGGGATCGTCGCCAGTGTTTCCTTGCGGTCGTAATGCAGTTCCAGCAGGTCGAAGGCGCGGCGGATGCAGGTGAGCATGCCGAGCGCCAGGATGTCGATCTTCAGGATACCCAGCGAATCGAGATCGTCCTTGTCCCATTCGACCATGGTGCGCCCGTCCATCGCCGACCTGGTGATCGGCACCACCTCGTCGAGCCGGTCGCGCGTGATGACGAAGCCGCCGACATGCTGCGAGAGATGGCGCGGAAAGCTCATGATCTCCGTCGACAGCCGCATCACGTTCTGCGTCGTGCGGTCGGCGAGATCGAGACCGGCGGCCTTCGCCTCGCGCTCGCCGAGATCGGCGGTCGACCAGCCCCAGACCGAGCCGGAGATCGCCGCCGAGACGTCCTCCGACAGGCCGAAGGCCTTCGACACCTCGCGCGCCGCCGAACGCGCCCGGTAGGTGATCACGGTCGCCGCCAGCCCGGCCCGCTCGCGGCCGTATTTCTCGTAGATGTACTGGATCACCTCCTCGCGCCGCTCGTGCTCGAAATCGACGTCGATATCGGGCGGCTCGCGCCGTTCCGGCGAGATGAAGCGCTCGAACAGGAGGTCGGTCAGCGCCGGGTCGACCTCGGTGATGCCGATGCAGAAACAGACCGTCGAATTGGCCGCCGAGCCGCGCCCCTGGCACAAGATGTTGCGCGACCGCGCGAAGCGCACGATGTCGTGCACTGTCAGGAAATAGGGCGCGTAGTCGAGTTCGGCGATCAGTTCGAGCTCGTGCCGGATCTGTGCCGTCACCTTCCCCGGCACCGTATCGCCGTAGCGGGTCCTGGCCCCCGCCCAGGCGAGCCGCTCCAGTTCCTCCTGCGGCGTCGCGCTGCCGCCATGCGGCTCGTCGGGATACTGGTAGCGCAATTCGTCGAGCGAGAAGTCCAGTTCGCCGAAGAAGGCAAGCGTTTCCGCGACCGCGCCGGGTTCCGCGCGGAACAGCCGCGCCATTTCGGAAGCCGGCTTCAGACACCGTTCCGCATTCGCCGACAGGAGGTAGCCGGCGCGCGCCAGCGGCACGTGTTCGCGGATCGCGGCGAGCACGTCGCCAAGCACCCGGCGCGAGGGGTCGTGCCACAGCACGTCGCCGACAGCCATCAGTCTCACCCGGGCGGCCTGCGCCAGCGCCCGGCTGGTCTCCAGCGTCACCCGGTCGCGCCCGTCATAGGCGGGCGTCAGCGCCAGCCGCACGGAGCGGCCGAAAGCGCCTCTCAAGTCCCGCAGCAATGAAAGGCAGGCCTCGTCCAGCGCCTGCGGCGCAGGCAGCACGGCGAGCGCCAGGCCGGAGCCCCATTCCATGAGGTCGCCGCGCTCCAGAAGCGGCGCGCCCTTCTCGCCGCGCATGTTGCCCGCCGTCAGCATCCGGCAAAGCCGGCCCCAGCCGGCCCGGTTCACCGGATAGGCGAGCATGTCGGGCGTATTGTCGCAGAACACCAGCCGCGCGCCGGGACGGTATTGCAGGCCCGCCTCCTTCGCCGCCATGTGGGCGCGCACCGTGCCGGAAACCGTGTTGCGGTCGGCGAGCCCCAACCCCGCAAGCCCGAGCCGCTTCGCCGTCACCACCAGTTCCTCGGGATGCGACGCGCCGCGCAGGAAGGAGAAGTTCGACGCGACGCCGAGCTCGGCATAGGCGGGTTCGGTGGAAGCGGGAAAACCCATCAGGCAAACATCCCGTGCATGAACCATTGCGGCGGCACGCCGCGTCCGGCCGGGCCGTAAAGCCCCTTGCGGAACAACCAGTAGCGCCGCCCGGCCTCGTCCTCGACGCGGTAATAGTCGCGCGGCGTGGGCTGCAGGTCCTCCGGTGCGTCGTCGCCCCACCAATCGCCGCCGATGCGTTCCGGCCCCTCCGCCTTCGCCACCTGGT
>JBAQHA010000895.1:0-8246 GCA_049288075.1 Oricola sp. | reverse complement strand
GAGGGCAGATGAAATTCGCGACCCGTCTTTCGGGCATCATCTTCGGGGCGGTCATGATCGTGCTTTCGATCACGATCGTCGCGGAGATATTTCTCAGGAAGTTCTTCGCCTTTTCTCTCGGCGGCGTAGATGAACTGGGCGGCTATGCGGTGGCGATCGTGGCGCCGCTCGCCTTCCTTATCGCGGCGGTCGACAGCGCCCATATCCGCATAAACCTCCTGCACTCGCATCTGCCGATGCGGGCGCGCGCAATTCTCAATGTCGCTGCCGTGATCTCGCTCGCACTGCTTTCGGTGTTCCTGCTCAATTTCACGGTGAATACGGTGCGCGACACTCTGGCTTACAACTCGATCGCGCAGACACCGTGGGCAACCCCGCTGATCTATCCGCAATCGCTCTGGCTCGCAGCGATGGCGGCGTTCGCGCTGGGCATGCTCGTCATGGCGGGCAAGGCGCTCGCGCTCGCTGTCAATGGCGATTGGCGAAAGCTCGACCTGCAGTACGGACCGGGCTCCGTGACAGACGAGGTCCAAGCCGAACTCGACGATCTCCGTAAACGAACGGAGACGGCGCAATGAACATCGCCGTCGTCGGACTCGGCTTCTTCTGCATGCTCGCGCTGATGTTTCTCGGCTTCCCGGTCGCCGTCGCGATCGTCGCCGTGGGCGCGTTCGGCGGCTATCTCTTCTTCGGCTTTCCGATGGTCGACATGATGGGCGGCGTCATCTGGTCCAGCCTGAACAGCCCGTCGATCCTTGCCATTCCGCTGTTCATGCTGCTAGGCGAACTGCTGTTGCGGGGCGGCATCGCCGACCGCATGTATGATGCGTTCGCCGTCTGGCTCGACCGGCTTCCAGGCGGCCTGCTGCATACCAACATCGCCACATGCGCGCTGTTTTCGGCGACGTCGGGCTCGTCGGTCGCCACCGCGGCAACGGTCGGAACCATCGCCCTGCCGGCGCTGGAGGCGCGCGGTTACCGGCCCGGCCCCTCGCTCGGATCGCTGGCCGCGGGCGGAACTCTGGGCATCCTGATACCTCCCAGCATCAATCTGCTCGTCTACGGCTCGCTGGCCAACACCTCCGTCGGCCAGCTCTTCGCCGCGGGCCTACTGCCGGGCATCCTGCTGGCCGCGTTCTTCTCGGTCTATATCTTCATCTTCGAGGGACGCGACCAAAGGACGGATACGCCGGTAATTCCGCTTCGCACCAAGCTCGCCTACCTGCGCTATCTCGTTCCGCCGTTCATTATATTCGGCGTCGTGATGGGATCGATCTATGGGGGCTTCGCAACCCCGACGGAGTCGGCGGCGATGGGCGTCGTCGCCGCGCTCATCCTCGTCGCGGCCAACGGTCGCCTCAACGCGGAGCTCTTGATCAACTGTTCCCTGCAGGCGGCGCGAACGACCGGCATGACGGTTATCGTCCTGTCCTGTGCGCTGCTGCTGAACGTCACGATCTCAATGCTCGGCGTCACCCAGGCGGTCACCGGGTGGGTGGCGACATTCGACCTCGGACAGGTGGGACTCATCCTGGCGCTTATCGTCTTCTACCTGATCCTCGGCATGTTCATGGATGCCATGTCGATGCTTGTGCTGACCGTGCCGATCACGGTGCCGCTGGTCGCGACTGTCGGGATCGACTCGATCTGGTTCGGCATCTTCATCGTCCTGATGTGCGAACTGGCCCTGATCACGCCGCCGGTCGGTATGAATCTCTTCGTCGTCCAGGGCATCCGCAGGGACGGCGGCTCGTTCTCGGACGTCATACGGGGCGCCCTTCCCTATGCCGCGATCATGATCGCCTTTACGCTGCTTCTCCTGCTGGTTCCGGGCATCGCGCTCTGGCTGCCGGACATGCTGGCGGCGCGGGTGTAACCATGGATTTGCCCATCGCGAAACCGGCCGTCAGGCGCGTCCTGGTGATCAATCCGAACACCAATCCGGAAGTGACCCGGCGCATTTCGGAGCATGTGAAGGCAGGCATTTCCGCGGGAATTGCCGCCGAAATCAGGAATCCGACATCCGGGCCGTTCTCGATCGAGACCGCCGCGGATCGCGCGTCGGCGGTTCCGGCGGTGCTGGACATGATCCGCCAGAGCCCGGATTGCGACGGTTACGTGCTGGCCTGTTTCGACGACATCGCCGTCGACGAGGCGCGCCAACTCGTCAGGGCGCCGGTGTACAGCCTGGCGCAGGTCGCCATCGAGACCGCGGCCGAGGCCGGAGAACGGTTTACCATCGTCACCACTGTCGAGGACCAGATCCCCGCCATACAGGCGCTTATCGCCAAATACGGCGCAAAGGACATTGGATCGGTGCGCGCATGCCGCATCGGCGTCGCGGAAGCGTCGCGCCAGACCGATCGCGCCGAAGCCTTGCTCGATACTCAAATCCGCACCGCCATCGCAGACGATGGAGCGGCGGCGGTCGTGCTCGGTTCCGGAGCCTATGCCGGACGGGCAGACGAACTGGCCGCGAAATACGGCATCCGGATTGTCGAAGGCCTTTCCGCCGCAATTGCCCGAATGGCTTCGCCCGCCTGACACGGCGGGAGCGCGCTTACTCCCGTCGAATCTTCCGATCGGCCGCGGCTCCGCACACTCCGGATTCGCGAATTCCCTTGCGCCAGATCAATGCGCAAATCCCTTCGGGTGAGACCCTGACGGCACCAGGATTTCGAAAGGAAGCACGATGGGTATTTTCGGACGCATTACCGAGAGAATGGATCAGCAGACCCATCTGATGGGCGCGATGATGGAGCGGCTGGGCGTGGATATCGAAGCCGCGGGCATGCAAGCGGCGGGCGGTTCGCTGGCCAATGCGGCGCGGTCCTGCGTCCTGTGCCAGTCGAGCGAGGAATGCGCGCGCTGGCTCAAGGGCGATCCGGCGGCCGGCGACGCGGAAGGCCCGGAATTCTGCCCGAACCGGCTGTTCTTTGCCTTGCACCGCAGGTAGACGACGCCGGGCTGACCGGGCGCCGCCAAGACGCGCGACTTCGCCTGGAAACGCTCACAGCTAGATCGGCACGCCGTAGTACCCGATCGCTTCTTCCAGTTCGGTCTGCTCGTATCCGAAATGCGAGCGCACCGCCCTGTCGAGTTGTTCGAACGCGGCCTTCAGGGAGCGGTAGTTGGTTTCACCGGGCTCGTCGAGCAACCGACGCGCTTCGCCATCGAGCGTTTCGATCAGCGCATGGACCACCTCGTGCTCCTGCATCAGCTTCTCGACGACCCTGCGAAGACCATCGCCGACATTGCGCAACATCGGGAACAGCATCCTGTCCTCGGCCGTGTGGTGGAAGGTGAGCGCCTGGCACTCGCGTCCGCACAGACTGCCGAAGACCCGGTAGTTCTCGGTCATCGTCAGACCGGCAATCGCGGCCGCGAGTTCGCGGTCCTCGATCTCGCCGGTCTCGATACCGGTGATGACGTGGCGAACCCGGTCCATTTCCTCCAGATGCATGGCGTGGATCATGGCCAGGTGCCGGCCGCGCCGCCGATGCGCGTCGGTCGCGCCTTCGATCGGGGGCGCCTTCGGGCGCTTGTCCTCGTTGAGCAGATCGATGATCGTGGTCATTTCAGCGGCTCCGTCGCGGCCTTGTTCGGTCGTGTTTGCACCGGCGGTGGCAGTCAGACCCGACCGGCAGCCGATTACACATGGCAAATGCCCGCGATTTGGCAAGAACGCACCATTTGCATACCAGCGTTACCAGGAGGCCCCCGGCACCAGCACCGCCCGTCCGTTCGTGATGGCGTCGGCGCGCTTCGAGAACTTCGTGCCGCCGTCCTCCTCATGCAGGATCAGCGGCGGGGCGAGATCCATTTGCTTGCGGCTGCCCTTGATGCCGGTGACGACGATGCGGATCGCCGGTTTCGACGGGCGGGGATGCACGGGAAAAACCACGATTGCACCGTAGCGGCCCTTCATGGCGTCGAGGATCGCCGCAATGGATTGCGGTCTTGCGATCACCGACAGGCCGGAACCGGGGCGGGCGATAGCGCAGGCGGTCCTGATCCAGCTCTCGAACAGGTCTTCCTCCATGACATGGGCTTCGGCCTTCTCGGGTTTCGGCGTCGCGCGGTCCTTCCGGTCGTTGAAGGGCGGGTTGGCTATCACCCAGTCGAAACGGTCGCGCGGGAAGCCCGCCGCCTCCCGCGCCTTGCCCCTGAGGGCGACATCTGCCTCACAGATTTCGGCCCGCTCGAAAAGGTGGGCGTTTTCCGCAAGCGCCAGACCGGCGCGGGCGCAGGCGGCCATCAGCGGCGACTTTTCATAAAGAACAGCGCGGGCGTCGCGGCAGCGGTCGAGGACGGAGAAGGCGGCGGCGCCAGCTCCTGAACCGAGATCGGCCAGCGTGCCGGAAAAGCCGCCGGGGACCGTGGCGGCAAGAAGCGTGGCGTCGACACCGGAGCGGTGCGCGCCCCTTGCCGGCTGAACGAGGTGAAAGCCGCCGCGATGGAACGCGTCGACGGTCGTCTCGACGCCTTCGACCAGCGGCCCCGCCATGGCGCTCAGCCCTTCAGCTCGTTTTCGAGGCCGGCGTCGCGGACTATTCGGCGCGCCCGCTCGATCTGCTCGGCGTCGACCAGGATGCGGCGCGGCAGGATGCCGAGCGAACCGTCGAGGATCGACATGTTCTGATCGGCCACAAGGACGCGGATCCCCGCCTCACGCATCAGCGATTCGACGAAGGAGATGGTCACAGGATTGTTGGAGCGTAGCAATTCTTCCATGGTCGAGTGATAGGACGTGGGCCGGTCGGTCACAAGGGCGCGAGCAGACAGAGCGTTCAAGGCCTGTACCTGTTTGCGCGCCAATTCGCCGCTTGCCGCGCCGGAACGGAGTTTTTAATGTGACTCCGGAAATCAGGAGTAGTCGTCTTGGGCGTTGTCATACCGCTTGGTGAAAACAAGAAAGATGCGGCCAGCATCGAGAAGCTGATCGCGCTGGTGGCCGGCGGGATGGAACGCGTCAACGAGTTGATCCTGTCGAAAGCGGGATCGGACGTGGAGATGATTCCCGAGGTGGCCAACCACCTGATCTCGTCCGGCGGCAAACGGCTGCGCCCGATGATCACGATCGCCGCCGCCGACATGTTCGGCTATCACGGCGAAGGCCATGTCAAGCTGGCGACAAGCGTCGAATTCATGCACACGGCGACGCTTCTGCACGACGACGTGGTGGACGAGAGCGACATGCGCCGTTCGAAGCCGACGGCGCGGATGATCTGGGGCAACCAGGCAAGCGTGCTGGTGGGCGACTTCCTGCTCGGCCAGGCCTTCAAGATGATGGTCGAGGTCGGCTCGCTCGACGCGCTCGACGTGCTGTCGACCGCGGCCTCGGTGATCGCGGAAGGCGAAGTGATGCAGCTCGCCGCGGCCAAGAACCTCGAAACGACCGAGGACGAATATCTCGCCGTCATCAAGGCGAAGACGGCGGCGCTGTTCTCGGCGGCGGCCGAAGTCGGCCCGATCATCGCCAGATCGACGAAACCGGAGCGCGCGGCCCTGCGCTCCTACGGCCTCAATCTCGGCCTTGCCTTCCAGCTGGTCGACGACGCGCTGGATTATGGCGGCAACGCCAAGGATCTGGGCAAGAATACCGGCGACGATTTCCGCGAAGGCAAGATCACGCTGCCCGTGGTGCTGGCCTACCGGCGCGGCACCGACGCGGAGCGCGAATTCTGGAAGCGGAGCATCGAAAAGGGCGAGAACGGCAATGCCGAACTGGAGACCGCCCGCGCCCTGATGATGAAATACGGCGCGCTGCCGGACACGATCCAGCGGGCGCGGCATTTCGGCGAAATCGCCCGCGACGCGCTGGCGCCCCTGAAGCCCTCGCCGCAGAAGGACGCGCTGCTCGACGTGGTCGAGTTCTGCATCTCGCGCATCAACTGAGCGGCCGGCGCGGACGTCTGAGGACAGTTGGCCGCGTTCATTGCTTAGGGACCATAAAAAGGCCATGCTCGACGCGTGATTTGGCGGGTAACCGTCGAAACCGAAACGATTCCGGGAATTTGCATCTTGATGAAACGGACCGCCGTCACCGCCGCCCTCCTCCTCGCCGGGTTCCTCGCCTCGCCCGCCATGGCCGAGCGGACGACGGGCGAAGAGCTCAAAGCCGCCCGGTCGCTTTCCGGCGCGTTCCTGGCCGCCGAAAGCGCGCGCACGGAATTCGATTTCGACGCGGCCGTGAAATATTACCAGGATGCGGTGAGCTTCGATCCCGACAATGTGGGGCTGCAGCAGGAACTGCTGATCGCGCTGATAACCAACGGGCAGTTCGAGGATGCACTGCCAATTGCCGAAAAACTGAAGAAGGACCCGGAAATCGAGCGCGTCTCGCGCACGGTGCTGGGCATCGAGGCGATTCGCGCGCGGGCCTGGTTGCAGGCCCAAAGCGCGTTGATCCTGAGCGTCGAAAGCGATCTCGAACGGTTGCTGTCGACCGTGATGACTTCCTGGGCGAAATACGGGGCCGGCGACGTCGACGGCGCGCTTTCCGCGCTGGACGCGCTGGAAGGACCCGACTGGTACGGGCTGTTCACCGCCTATCACGGCGCGCTGATCGCGGACGCGGCCGGCCGCAAGGCTGACGCCGCGCAGCGCTACGAAGCGGCGATGAACAACACGGCCGGCGGCAGCGCCTCGCCGCAGACCTATCTGCGGCTCGCCGAAACCTATGCCGGGTTCCTGGCGCGCGACGGCAAGACGGAGGACGCCGAAGGGGTGATCGAGCGCGGCCTCAGCATCGCTCCGGCCAACCCGACTCTGCTTTCGCTGCAGGCGGACAAGGGCGACATCGCCAAGAAAGCGTTGCGCGTCGCCGACCCGTCGACGGGCGCGGGCGAGATGCTGTTCAATGTCGCCACGACGATCAATCGCGACGGCGCGGAAACCTTCGCCACGCTCTACCTGGAACTGGCACGGGCGCTGACGCCGAACAATCCGCAGATCTATTTCGAACTCGCCGGCATCGCCGAGCGGCTCGGCCTGGCGGAGCGCGCCATCAGGTTCTACGACCAGGTGCCGGAGGGCACGCCATTCGGACGGCTGGCGCATCTGCAGAAGGGCCTCAATCTCGCCGACATGGACCGGAACGAGGAGGCCAAGACGATCCTCATCGCCGCCGTCGACGAGGATACGGCCGACTATCGCGGCTATCTGGCGCTCGGCGGCGTCTATGCCTCACTGAAGGAATATGGCGAGGCGGCGAAGCTCTACGAGCGCGCGATCGCCAATATCGACACCAACAGCGCGCAGTTCTGGCCGCTCTATTACCGGATGGGCATCGCCTACGAGCGCATCAAGGAATGGGACAAGGCGGAAGCCACCTTCAAGCGCGCCCTTGAACTTTCGCCCAACCAGCCGGATGTGCTGAACTATCTGGGCTATTCCTGGATCGACATGAACACCAAGCTCGATGAGGGTCTCGACATGATCCGCAAGGCCGTCGAGATGCGGCCGCGCGACGGCTATATCGTCGATTCGCTGGGCTGGGCATTCTACCGGCTCGGCCGTTTCGACGAGGCGGTCACGGAGCTTGAAAAGGCGACCGACCTGCGACCGCGCGACGCGATCATCAACGAGCATCTGGGCGACGCATACTGGCGCGTCGGGCGCAGGCTGGAGGCGACCTACCAGTGGGCGCAGTCGCTCGAAATGGAGATCGAGCCGGAAGACGCCAAGCGGGTGAAGGACAAGCTCGACGCCGCCAACACGCCAGGCAGCAATCCGGACATCGCGGAAAGCCAGGTCGACGACCCGGCCAACGGCAAGACCGCCGCCACCCCCGAGACCGGAAACGGCGGCTGACGGCCGCCGCCGGCCGCGCGCGACCATGGCTGCGTTGACCTGGTTCGATGCTCCGGCGAAAATCAATCTCGCCCTGCATGTGACCGGACGGCGCGCCGACGGCTATCACCTGATCGAGACGATCGCCGTGTTCGCCGTATTCGGCGACCGGATCGGCATCCAGGATTCGCCGGCCGACGCGTTCCATCTCGCCGGGCCGGAAGCTGCCGCGCTGCTCACGGAAGACCCGGCGACGAACCTCGTGGTGCGCGCCCGCGACATGCTGCGTTCCATCCTCGCCGCACGCGGCCGCAACGCCCTTCCCGTCGCGATCACGCTCGACAAGCGCCTGCCGGCGGGATCGGGGATCGGCGGCGGCTCGGCCGACGCGGCGGCGACGCTGCGGGCACTGACGGGCCACTGGAGCGCCGGCGACCTCGCAGGGACCATCG
>JBAQHA010000894.1:0-1909 GCA_049288075.1 Oricola sp. | reverse complement strand
TCGGCAAGCCTTGCGATGATGTCGGCCTGTTTCATGTCGCGTCCCTCGGGGCTGCCGCGCGCCGCAGCCGGTCGTTGATCGCCTCGCCGAGCCCGGTTTCCGGGACCGGTTCCACCGCGATGCTCGCCGCGCCGGTCGCGTCCAGCCGGCCCATGAAGTCGAACAGGTTCGCCGCCGCTTGTTTCATGTCGCCGGTCTCCGACAGCACCAGCACCGCCCTTGCCCTGTCCGCGCCCGCGATCCGCCTCGGCCCGAAACCGAGCAGCGCCTCGCCGGGCTCCACGCTCGTCGCGTCCAGACGCATCCGCGCGTTCGGCGCGTAATGGGAGGCCAGCATGCCCGGCGCCTGGATCGCGGCATTTGCCTCCGCGCGTATCAGCTGCCGGCCGGTGACGGCCTCGATCTCTTCGGCCGCGACGCCGCCCGGCCGCAACAGGTGAACCGCGCCGTCCGTGACCCTTATGATGGTCGACTCCACGCCGACCTGCGTTTGCCCGCCGTCGATCACCAGCGATATGGCATCGCCGAGACTGTCGGCCACCGCCTGCGCCGAGGTCGGGCTGATCCGTCCCGAGAGATTGGCGCTGGGCGCGGCCAATGGCCGGCCGAGTTCGGCGATCAGCTCCGCGCCGAAGCCGCGCGGCGCCCGCACGGCGACGGTTTCCAGCCCCGCGGTGACCAGGGGATGGATGGCGTGGCCCGCCTTGAGCGGCAGAACCAGCGTCAGCGCGCCCGGCCAGAAATGCTCCGCCAGCCGCCGCGACAGCGGGTCGAAAGTCGCGAAGGCTTCCGCCATCCCGATGCCGGTCACGTGGCAGATCAGCGGATTGAAGGAAGGCCGCTGCTTCGCCTCGAAGATCCGCGCCACCGCCGCGCCGTTGGTGGCGTCGGCGGCGAGGCCGTAGACCGTCTCCGTCGGGATCGCCACGGCCTCGCCCGCCAGCAGCGCCCGTTTCGCGGCCGCGAGCGCCTCCCGTCCGGCGGGCAGGATCCGGCATGTCTGCGCTGTTTTCGTCGCTTCCATCAGGCGACTGCTACACGCGCGAAAACCGCCGCGCAACGGCCGCGAGGAACCGGTAAAATTTGAGCGAAATCCAAAACGTGGTTTCAAGACGCTTTTGCTACCGTCCGGCCGGGTGATGAAGACACGGGGGTTCGACCCATGAACACGATCTGCAAATCCGCAATTGCCGCGCTGGCACTTGGCGCCGCCGCCGCGCCGGCCGCCGCCGACTATTCCATCGTCGAGGACAAGGCCTTTCCGTCGGTCGTCTATATCGAATTCGATCCGTCGACGATGCCGACCATCTATACCGCGCCGGTCGGCGATCCGGCGCTTCCGATCATTCGCGGCGGCGCCGACGACGCCGTCCAGGATCCGGCCGCCGGCCAGTCGAGCCAGGATACCGCCAGGCCGGACGACAGGCAGTCGAACGACTCCGACCTCACGGCCGATCAGCGCGCCGACAAAAAGGCCGAGGAACTGGTCAATTCCAGCCCGCAGCAGATCGAGGACATCATCATCAATCGCAAGATCGAGGACGAGATTCTCAAGGACTTCGACAACGAGATGAACACCGGCAACTGACCGGCCTCCCATTGCTTCGAACGCCCGCGCATGACGCGGGCGTTTTCGTTTGGCGGCCCGGGCGGTACGCCCTGTGGTTTCGCCTCGCGGCCGACGGGCCGCATCGCTCCCCCCTCTGTCGCCGCTTTGATCGGCACCGGCCCTGCGCGTTCAGCACTCGAAACGATTCGCTGGATCGTTTCGCCCGCTTCGCGGGATGCGCTTCACCTCCGGGCGTTCGTCGCTCCAGTCGACACATCGGTGTCGATTGGCCGGCTTCGCCGACCGCTTCTCACTGCTGGCGGGGCGGTGGGCTCCTTCCTCTCCCCTGCCTTGCGGGGG
>JBAQHA010000893.1:0-4232 GCA_049288075.1 Oricola sp. | reverse complement strand
GCCGGACCTTTCCGAATAGCAGAATTCCTCAGAAACCTTGAGATTGTGGGCTGACTTACACCCAATAACTCCGCGAGGCCTGATTGATTAAGGCCTTTTTCGTATGTGATTTGTCGCAGAATCGCGGTTATTTCTTGCATAAAATTGAATATGCATGAATAATCGAGACAGCCAAGGGAGAACTTTATGAGATTGCCGGGTACGTTCGTTTGGACTCGTTTTGGGACAGAAGCCGGACAGGCGATTGAAAAAATATTGGCGCGAAAAGAATACGAACGTCAGCGCAACGGAGGCCTCTTTCTGTGGGGAATCGGCAACAACATCGCTCCATCGCTTTCGGCGCTTCTAAAATCAGGGGATGATCCAACCGCGATCTTTAGTCCAATAAAATCTAAGCCGCGTGGTGAGGATGTTTCCCCCGGGAGCGTTGCGGTTTGGCGTAGGGCTACTTCACCTAACGGCACGTCATATGAACTGCCAGAGCACTCGCTCGTTACAAGTCGATACACCAACGGAAAACGGAAACACTTCGCTCTGGTGTGCGGATCAAGTAAGCCGCTCTCGCTGGAACCAGAAGGTCCTCGTATTAACATCCGTAATTTGGTGAACGCGAGGTCTGGGGCGAAACTCGGATACTCACAAGTAACCGCAATTGTCACGCGAGACAGCGAAACCGTCGATGAAAAAGACGCCTATGACGTTTCGCTCCGCTGCCAGTTGGTCTTTCCTTTCGTTATCACGTTATACGACCCATTTGTCGCCGGGGCATTTTCGGAGGAAGACTTGGCTAAATTGGCAAGCAGCGCGGCAAAGGAGTCGGCAGACATCCGACCCACGGATCAGCTATCGTTTCAAATCGGGTGATATGATAGCCGCGGCAGTTACTGATATACCCGGTACTCGTCATATCGATAGATATGGCGTAATTTCGATCATGGGTTACCGCACGGTCGCCGTCGCGCTGCTTCCCTGCAGTTGACGGCATTTCGCCCTGCTTCACGTCACGCTAGAATCCGCGACCTAATCGCGCCCCGGAAGACGAGCACTCGGGCGCATTAGAATGAACTCAGCTGCACATCAAGTAACTGTTTTAACGAGATAATCTCTCGCTTGCCAAGGTTAGGGTCGTGAGTTCGAATCTCATCGCCCGCTCCAGTTTCTTCCAGACCCGATGGAACGGTGATCACGGTGCGCATCCTTGCGCGCCGCTGCGCTTTCACGCCGGTTTCTTTGCCGAAACGAGAAGGTAGGTCCGGCACACCAGGCCGAAATAGCCCGAGACGAGGCGGCAGACGAGTTCGGTCGCGATGCGCCGGTCGAGTTTCGAGCGTCCGGCCCGGTATTCGGCCCCCGGCCAGGCGACGAGGCTGCGTCGGAACGAATTCAGGCAGGCGTCCGTCTCGTCCCTGATTTCGACATCCGTGAAACCCGCCCCTTCGAGCCCGGCGCGATACTCCTCCACCGACGCGACCAGATTGGCCGGCGGCACCTGACCGGCCGCCGCGAACCAGTCGGGCACGGCGCGTAGCAATATGTCGGAGAGCACCAGCACGCCGCCCGGCTTGAGAACCCGGAGTGCTTCCGCAAGGAACGCCGCCCGCGTATCGAAGTGAAACGCCGCCTCGACGCAGACCACGGCGTCGAAATGGTTGTCCGGGAAGTCCAGCCGCGTCGCGTCCATCACGGCGAATTCGCTGCTCGGCGCCCGCTGCCGCGCGTCGGCGATCTGCTTGGCGGATATGTTGATACCGGTGATGTTCGCCGGACCGTGCTTCTCTCCCAGCCGCCTGGTGGAGGCGCCGAGCCCGCAGGCGACATCGAGGATGCGGCCCTTGTCCGGCAGGCCGGCGGAAAGCTCGTCCACAAGCGCCTCGCAGGCTTCGCCCTGCGTTCGGGCGCCCTTGGCCCAATAGCCGAAATTGTAGTAGCCGCTTTCGCCGTAATAGCGGCGCTGATGGCTTCCGCGCATCGTCCGGTCGTAGACTTTGATCATACGGTCTCGTGCAGACATGGCTTGTTCCGATCAGTTGGCGGCCGGCAATTCGACGAGTTCGTTCACGGTTCCGGCGAGGTGATGCGCCTGCGGCCGGGCTGTCCGCTCCCGGAACACGATCGGCAGATGCGGATGCGGCGCTACGGTGATCGTCATCTTGTGGTCGATTGTCGAACCGGCGGGGATTTCGAGGCTGTACTTCGTAAGGATCGCCACCAGCGCCGTCTTCACCATCTGGATGCCGAAGGCGAATCCCGGGCACATCCGCCCGCCGGCTCCGAAGACGGTGTAGTCGTAAGGCGAAACCTTCAACGTTCGCCAGCGCTCGGGCAGGAATCGCTCCGGTTCCGGATAGATCTCCGGATTGCGGTTGATCAGGAAAGCGCTGACCAGCACGCGCATCCGCTCCGGCACGCTGACCGGCCCGAGCCTGGTGGCGTGTCGCGTCCGGCGGAACTGGATCGACACGGGCGCGAAAAGCCGCATCCCCTCCTTGGTGACGCCGTCGAGCACCGGCAGGCTTTCCAGCGCCGCGCCCGTCGTCGCCCCGCGCCCGACCGCGTCGTCGATTTCCGCGGCCAGTTCCGCGGCGACCTGCGGATGCTGCGCCAGCAGCACCAGCGTCCAGGCCAGCGCGTTCTGGCAGGTCTCGTAGGCCGCGCCGAACGTGAATGTCAGCAAGCCGCCGATCAGCGGCACGTCCGGCGGCCCGCCTTCGTCGTTGGGATTGTTCATCAGGATCGAGAACAGGTCGGACGCATTGGCGTTGCCGCGCTTGGTTTCGCCCCATTCGATGATCGCCCGTTCCAGCTTCGGCGCCACGCGCAACCACCTCAGATAGGCCGGCCCCGGTATCGGCCATGCCGATTCCACCGCGACGTTGATCATGCTGGCGATCGGCAGCGCTCGCGCATGGTCGTGGCCGAACAGGAGACTGATCGCGAGATCCTGCATGAGCGTCGAGCCGAGCGGAATGAAATCCGTCGGCTCGTCTTTCGGCCAGCCGGAGACATGGCGGGCCGCGATCTCGCTCATCGAGCCGCTCATCGCGGTCACTGACGTCTTGCTCAGGGGCGGCGTCATCAGGCGGCGGTAATGTGCGTGTTTCTCGTCGCGCAGCCGCGTCATGCTGAAACTGAGGCGCGTCGCCGCCTGGTTGCGCAGGCCGCGAAAGGCGACATTGACCGGCCGCCACGCCGCCGTGTCGGAGAACACCGCGCGATAGAGCGCCGGGTCCGAGATACAGGCGAGCATCTGCGGGCGCCGCCGCGTCGAGTGCGGATAGGTCAGGAACACGAACGGCCCGTGCGTTTCATGCAGGCGGCGCAGGGTCGGAAGCGGCCGGGACAGGAACCGCGCCAGCACGCCGATCGATTCCATCCGCCCGAGAAACTTGGGAGCCGGAAGATTCTCGCTCATTCTTGGTCTCCTGTCCGGCCGTCACGACCGGCCCGGTTCCGCCCGGCCGAATGGCGCGAGGCGGCTCGCTGTCCGATTGTTCCTGTTGCGTTCGGCCTGTTCCCCCGGCCGCCGAAACCGGCACATTGCGAACGCCGCACCGCGCTGTCAATCGCCGTCTGTCCCGGCCGCGCCGCCAATTGCCGCACGCCCGGAGCTTTCGGTTTTCGCCGAAACGGACCTCACTGCCGCGCGCACCGACGCGGCGATGCTGTCGCGCCCGTGAACGGCCCACGCATAGTCCATCCCGGCCTTTCGAAGCGCCGCTCCCGTTGACGGGTCCGACCACAGGGTCGTCACGGCCTCCGCAAACGCGCCGGGCGTTTCGGCGGGCAGGAAATGCGTGCCGGCGACGAGGTCGAGGCCTTCCACCGCCTTGGCCGATGCCACGACCGGGCAGCCGACCGCCAGCGCCTCGATAATCTTGATCCGCGACCCGCCGCCCTCGAACAGCGGCAGCAGCGTCATGTCCGCGCCGGCGTAAATCGGTCGGAGATCGGCCGGATCGGCGCACAGCCTGGCGTTGGGCAGACTTTCGATCAGCTTCGCCAGCCGGACATTCGGCGTCCTGCCTGCGACCGTCAGCCGTGCCTCCGGATATCTGGCCGTAACAAGCGGCATGATCCTTTTCACCAACCGGCGCACGGCTTCCTTGTTCGGGGGATAGATGAGGTGGCCGACGAACACGATGTCCGGGCCGCCGGCTTTCCCGCGCGGTTCGCCGCCGCTTGGCCGCGCGCACCAGCCGGGAACCGGGTTCGCTATCGCCGCCCCCTCCACC
>JBAQHA010000892.1:0-2629 GCA_049288075.1 Oricola sp. | reverse complement strand
ACACCGGTTCGCTGGCGCTCGGCGGGCTGATCGGGACGGTGGCGGTCGCGACCAAGCACGAGATCGTCATGGCGATCATCGGCGGGCTGTTCGTCGTCGAGGCGCTGTCGGTCATCATCCAGGTCGGTTATTTCAAGATGACCGGCCGCCGAGTCTTCCTGATGGCGCCGATCCACCATCACTACGAGAAAAAGGGCTGGACCGAGAGCCAGATCGTCATCCGGTTCTGGATTATCGCCGTCATCCTCGCCCTGTTCGGGCTTGCCACGCTGAAGCTGAGATGATTCCGGTCACCACCGCCAAAGGCAAACGCATCGCGCTTTTCGGGCTTGGCGGCTCGGGACTCGCCACCGCGCGGGCGCTTGCCGCGGGCGGGGCCGCAATCACGTGCTGGGACGATAATCCCGAGAGCGTGGCGAAGGCAAAGGCGGAAGACATTCCGGTCGGCGATCTGCACGGTTTCGACTGGAGTTCGGCGGACAGCCTCGTATTGGCACCGGGTGTGCAGCTGACCCATCCCAAGCCGCACTGGTCCGTCGATCTCGCCAAGGCCGCCGGCGTCGAGGTGATCGGCGACGTGGAATTGTTCTGCCGCGAGCGCCGGGCGCTGGCGGCGAAGGCGCCCTTCGTGGCGATCACCGGCACGAACGGCAAGTCGACCACGACAGCATTGATCGCCCACATCCTGCGCGATGCCGGACGCGACGTACAGCTCGGCGGCAATATCGGCACGCCGATCCTGCAACTGGAGCCGCCGGCGGCGCACCGCTACCATGTCGTGGAATGCTCCTCCTACCAGATCGACCTCGCGCCCTCGCTCGATCCGAGCATCGGCGTGCTGCTCAACCTGTCGCCCGACCATCTCGACCGGCATGGGTCGATGGAAAATTATGCGGCGATAAAGGCGCGGCTTCTGCAGGGCAGCGACTACGCGGTTTGCGGCATCGACGACGATTATTGCCGCCGCATCGCCATCGGGCTGGAGGACAACGAGGCGCGCATCGAGACGATCTCGGTGACCGGCGGCGGGCCGGGGCTCGATCTGTCGGGCGCGCCGTCGCTGCGCGGCGCCCACAACCTGCAGAATGCGCTCGCGGCGGCGGCCGCCTGCCGGGCCTTGGGTCTATCGGACGAGGAAATCCGCACAGGGCTGGACAGCTTTCCGGGGCTGGCGCACCGCATGCAGATCATCGCGCGGCGCGGCCGCGTCGCCTTCGTCAACGATTCCAAGGCGACGAACGCGGACGCGGCGGAGAAGTCGCTGTCGAGCTTTGCGACTATCCACTGGATCGCCGGCGGCCTGCCGAAGGAGGGCGGAATCGAGCCGCTGCGACCGCTGTTTTCCCGTATCGCCAAGGCTTACCTGATCGGCGAGGCCGCGCCGGGTTTCGCGGCGACGCTGGGCGAGGCAATCCCCTATGAGATTTCGGGCACGCTGGACAAGGCGGTGGCGCATGCGGCGGCCGATGCCGAAGCCTCCGGCGCGGCCGAGCCCGTCGTGCTGCTGGCGCCGGCGGCGGCCAGTTTCGACCAGTTCAGGAACTTCGAAAAACGTGGTGAAGCCTTTGTTAATGCCGTCATGGCATTGAAGGGAATCGACACGCCGTCAGCCGGGACATCGGGGGACAAGGGATAATGTACAACCGCAGAGACCGCAGCGCAGTCGCCGAATGGTGGTGGACAATCGACCGGTGGTTCCTGGCCTCCTTCGTCGCGCTGATCGCTTTCGGCGTGATCCTGTCGTTTGCGGCCAGCCCGGCGGTGGCCGAGCGCATCGGCCTGGGCCCGTTCCATTTCGTCGAGCGCCACGCGTTGTTCCTGGCGCCGGCGCTGGCGGTAATGATCGGCGTTTCCTTCCTCGATCCGCGCCAGATACGGCGTCTCGCGCTGGTCATATTGCTGGCATCGGTGGTGCTGATGATCCTTGCGCTGTTCTTCGGCGTCGAGGTCAAGGGCTCGCGGCGCTGGATTCGCCTCCTCGGCCTTTCGATCCAGCCTTCGGAATTCGTGAAACCGGCTTTCGTTATCCTGTGCGCATGGCTGTTTTCGGAAGCCAAGCGCCGGCCGGAAATACCCGGCAGCCTGATGGCGATGATCCTGTTCGGCGCGATCGCGGCATTGCTGGTCGCCCAACCCGACCTCGGCCAGACCGTGCTGCTAGCCGGCACCTGGGGCGCGATGTTCTTCATCGCCGGCCTTTCCTGGCTGTGGATCGTGGTGCTCGGCGGCGTCGCCGCCTCGGGCATGGCGGGCGCCTATTTCATCTTTCCGCACGTGGCGGCACGCATCAACCGGTTCCTCACCGGCGAGGGCGACACGTTCCAGGTCGACACCGGCCGCGAAGCGATCATCCGGGGCGGCTGGTTCGGGCAGGGTCCGGGCGAGGGCACGGTGAAGCGTATCCTTCCCGACAGCCACACGGACTTTGTTTTTTCCGTGCTGGCCGAGGAATTCGGCATCATCCTGTGCGGCGTGCTGGTCTCGATCTTCGCCTTCATCGTGTTTCGCGGTTTGTCGCGGGCGATGCGCGACCAGGACCCGTTCCAGCGTTTTGCGATCAGCGGACTGGTCATCCTGATCGGGCTGCAATCGACAATCAACATAGCTGTGAACTTGCAGTTGATGCCGG
>JBAQHA010000891.1:0-3021 GCA_049288075.1 Oricola sp. | reverse complement strand
GGCCAAGCTGGGCGTGGCCGGCGAGGATAAGTTCGAGGGCAAGGGCGTCAGCGAATGCGCCAGCTGCGACGGGCCGCTGCTGCGCAACCGGACCGTGGTCGTCGCCGGCGGCGGCGATTCTGCCATGCAGGAAGCGCTGGTGCTGACCGGCAACGTCGACAAGGTCATCATGCTGGAACGCGGCGACAGCCTGAACGGCCAGGCGTTCTATCGTGATCGCGTCGCGGAAAACCCCAAGATTGAAATCCGTTACAACACGCAGGTGGCGGAAGTCGTCGGCGACGACAAGGTGACCCACGTTCGGGTGAAGGACGTCGCGTCCGGCGCCGAGGAATCAATCGAGACACCGGCGATCTTCACCTTCATCGGCCTCGTGCCGAACACGGACCTTGTCGGCGATCTGGTCTCGCTGGACGAGACCGGGCGCATCAAGGTCGATGCCTCGATGCGGTCGAGCGCCAAGGGGATCTGCGCGGCCGGCAATGTGCGGCAGGGGTCGCCGCACCGGGCTGCCGGCGCCATGGGCGATGCGGCAGCCGCGGCGGTCGCCCTCGATCGCTATCTCGCCACCGGCGAATGGAGCGGCGTCTGACCCGCGCCATGAAAGGGACAGCTTGATGCACGGCAACGGCGACGAGGCGAGGAACGCGCGGCGTCTGCCGTCCGTCGATGCCGTGTTGCGCACGTCTGCGGGCCAGGCGTTGGCCGAAAGGTTCGGCCGGCCGGCGACGGTCGACGCCATCCGCGCCGTCATGGCCGCCGCGCGCGAGAGCGCCAAGGGGGACATGACTCCTGATGACGCGGCGAGTGGCGCCGAACAACGGCTCGAAAGGGCGCAGGCCCCGCGGCTGAAGCCGGTCTTCAACCTCACCGGCACCGTGCTGCACACCAATCTCGGCCGCGCCTTGCTGGCCGAGGAGGCGATCGAGGCCGCCACAGACGCGATGCGCCATGCGGTCGCACTGGAGTTCGACGTCGAAAACGGTGGCCGCGGCGAGCGCGACGACATCGTTCGCGGCCTGCTCTGCGAACTGACCGGGGCGGAGGACGCGACCGTCGTCAACAACAACGCGGCCGCCGTTCTGCTTGTGCTCAACACGCTCGCCGAAGGGCGCGGCGCGATCGTCTCGCGCGGCGAACTGATCGAGATCGGCGGCGCGTTCCGCATGCCGGAGATCATGCAGCGGGCCGGCGCGAAGCTGGTCGAGGTCGGCACCACCAACCGCACCCACAAGCGCGACTACGCCAACGCCATCGACGGCGAGACCGGCCTGATGCTGAAGGTGCACACGTCGAATTACCGGATCGAGGGCTTCACGGCCGAGGTGCCGGCGCGCGAACTCGCCGAACTGGCTCGCGCCAACGGTATTCCCCTGGTCGACGATCTCGGGTCCGGAACGCTGGTCGATCTGGCTCTGTTCGGCCTGCCGCACGAACCGACCGTGGCCGAGGCGGTCGCGGCGGGAGCGGACATCGTGACATTCTCGGGCGACAAGCTGCTCGGCGGGCCACAGGCGGGCTTCATCGTCGGCCGGAAGGACCTGATCGAGAAGATCAACAGGAACCCGATGAAGCGCGCCTTGCGCGTCGACAAGATCCGCCTTGCCGCCATCGAGGCCACTTTGCGGCTCTACCGCGACCCGGACAGGCTGGCGGAGCGCCTTCCGACCGTGCGACTGCTGGCGCGCCGCGCCAGGGACATCGAGGCAAGCGCCCGTCGGATCGTTTCGCGGGTCGCCGGACTGATCGGCCCCGACTATTCCGTCGAGGTGGTCGACTGCGCCAGCCAGGTCGGATCGGGTGCGGTGCCCCTCGAGACCATGCCGAGCGCCGGTCTTTCGCTGCGCCCGGCCGATGGATCGACGGGCGGCGAACTCGACCGTCTGGCGGCGAAGTTGCGCGGATTGCCGGTGCCGGTGATCGGCCGCATCGCCAACGGTGCCTTGCTGCTGGATCTGCGCTGCCTCGAAGAAGAGGATGAATTCCTCAATAACCTCAAAAGGTCCTGCGTTATTCCTGAACCATCTATAGAAGGCCGGTCATGATCGTCGGCACGGCGGGACATATCGATCATGGCAAGACGGCGCTCGTGCGTGCGCTGACCGGCGTGGACACCGACCGACTGAAGGACGAAAAGGCGCGCGGAATATCGATCGATCTCGGCTTCGCCTATCTGCCCCTGTCAGATGGCGGCATTCTCGGCTTCGTCGACGTGCCCGGCCATGACCGTTTCGTGCACAACATGCTGGCGGGCGCAACCGGCATCGACTTCGTGCTGCTGGTCGTCGCGGCCGACGACGGCGTCATGCCGCAGACCCGCGAACATCTCGACATAGTCGATCTCCTCGGCCTGACGCGCGGTATCGTCGTCATGACCAAGTGCGATCTCGTCTCCGCCGAACGGCGCGAGGAGGCCATGCGCGAGATCGAGGTGCTCCTGGCGGGCACTGGCCTTTCGGGCGCCCGAATCGTTCCGGTGTCATCGGTGACGGGCGAGGGGCTCGACGCGCTCCGCGCCGAACTGGAGGCCGCGAGCCGCGCCTACTCGGCGCGCGGCGGCGAGGGCCTGTTTCGGCTCGCGGCTGACAGGCGTTTCAGCCTGCAGGGCGTCGGCACCGTGGTCACCGGCGCGGTTCTTTCCGGGACCGTTCGGGTCGGCGATGCGGTGATGCTCAGCCCTTCGGGGCTTGAGGCGCGGATTCGCTCCATCCATGCCCAGAATCGTCCGGTCGAGGCCGGCCATGTCGGCGAGCGCTGCGCGTTGAATCTCGCGGGTGACGGCGTCAGCGCCCACAGCGTCGCGCGCGGCGACATCGTGCTCGATCCGGCCGCTCATGCGCCCGCCACCCGCATTGACGCCACGTTGCAGCTGCTTGGCACCGAAAAGCGCGCGCTCGCGCACTGGACGCCGGTGCGCCTTCACCATGCCGCCAGTGAAATCGGCGCGCGCGTTGCCCTGCTGGAGGAAGACCCGATCGCGCCGGGCGCATCCGGTCGGGTGCAACTCGTGCTGGAAAAGCC
>JBAQHA010000890.1:0-1957 GCA_049288075.1 Oricola sp. | reverse complement strand
TGTTGGTGATGGCCATAGTCCTCGCCAACTTCAACACCACGATGACCAGGGCCAGCATCAATAGCGCGAAGGAAACCGCGCAAACGAGAGCCGCGATGCCCCCCATCTTCTTTATCCTCCTACTTATCGCCTGTTACCGGACCGCTCCTGGAGAGATAATCCTCTATAGCCGTCCGGATACCCTCCGCCGCAAGATTGGAACAGTGGAGCTTCTCCTCGGGTAGACCATCCAGGGCGTCCGCCACCTGCTGGTCCGTGATGAGCATGGCCTCTTCGATGGTCTTGCCCTTTACCATCTCCGTGCCCATGCTTCCCGAGGCCACCGCTGCCCCGCACCCGAAGGTCTTGTACTTTACGTCCTCGAGGCGGCCGTCCGAGACCTTTATATAGACCTCGATCACATCCCCACAGACCTCGCTGCCGACCTTCCCGATACCGTCCGCATCGGATATCTCGCCGACGTTGCGCGGGTTCTGAAAATGATCTATGACCTTGTCGGTATACATACGTTTCTCCTGAATATGCTGGTATTACAACGTTTTCGAGAATAGCATCCGCTCTTCCGGGGTGTCAAATAAGGCCTTCACGGCTTTCTGCGCCTCATCCACTCCTCCACCATGCCCTCCTCATCGCCACCATCACCGGGGGAGTAGAACTCGCTCCGCTCCAGACCTTCGGGAAGATAGGTCTGGAGGACGTAGTTCCCCGGAAAGTCGTGGGGATAGAGATAACCCGCCCCATGCCCCAGCGCCTTTGCCCCACGGTAGCTGGAATCCCGCAGATGGGTGGGTACGGGAGGCGTAAGCCCCTTTTCCACCTCTGTGGCAGCAGCGCTTACGGCCCTGGTCGCAGAATTGCTCTTGGGAGCCAGTGCCAGGTAGAGGGCGGCATGCGACAGGTTGAGCCGGCATTCCGGCAGGCCCACGAACTCCACCGCCCGCGCTGCCGCATCGGCCACCACCAGGGCATGACTGTCCGCCAGGCCGATGTCCTCCGAGGCGAAGATGACCATGCGACGCGCGATGAAACGCGGGTCCTCTCCGGCGTAGAGCATACGGGCGAGCCAGTACACCGCCGCGTGAGGGTCCGAGCCGCGCATGGATTTTATAAAGGCAGAGACGGTGTCGTAATGGCTGTCTCCGGACTTATCGTAGAGCAGCGCCTTACGCTGGGCGGCCTCCTCCGCCATATTCAGGTCCACACGCCTCTCCCCCATCACCTCCGCAGCCAGCAGCGCGGCAGCCTCCAGGGTGTTCAGGGCCACTCGCGCATCCCCCCCCGCCATACCGACTATGTGCTCGAACGCGTCATCTTCGATCACCAGCTCCAAGGCCGCCAGCCCCCTCTCGCGGTCGGCAAGAGCCCTCTCCACCACCCTGCGTATCTCCTCCTCGCTGAGGGGGGCGAGGCGGAAGATCTTGGAGCGCGACACCAGGGCCGAGTTCACCTCGAAATAGGGGTTCTCCGTGGTAGCCCCGATAAGGACGATAGTCCCCTGCTCCACCGCGGGCAGCAGGGCATCCTGCTGAGCCTTGTTGAAGCGGTGGATCTCGTCGATGAAGAGGATGGTGCGGTGACCCCGCATACCCAGCCGGTCCTCCGCCTCCTGGATGAGCCGCCGCACTTCGGCCACTCCGCTGGTCACCGCGGAGATCTGCTGAAAATGAGCCTGGGACAGGTTGGCTATGATCGCTGCCAGGGTGGTTTTGCCGGCGCCGGGAGGCCCCCAGAATATGGCCGTCTGCAGCCTGTCCTCCTCGATGGCTCGCCGCAGATAGGTACCCTCGCCCACCACCTCGTCCTGGCCGACGAACTCGTCAAGGTCACGCGGGCGCATGCGCATGGCCAGAGGCGCTTCTTTTCTCTGGATGTCCTCCCTCGCCGATTCAAAGAGGTCCACTCCATAGCCTTTCCCGGGCGGTCAACAGCATTACCCCATTATTATATGACGTAGTGA
>JBAQHA010000889.1:0-3010 GCA_049288075.1 Oricola sp. | reverse complement strand
TTGATGATGAAATGGATCGTGCCGGCGACGCGATGGCCGCGCAGCGCCGACAGGCCGAGGCATTCCGGCACGACGCCCTGACCGGCGAAGGCCGCGTCGCCATGGATCAGCAGCGGCAGGACCTTGGCGCGGTCCTCCAGCGGCACGACCTCGTCGCGCCGCGCGCCGCCGGCGATCTGGTCCTGCTTGGCGCGGGCCTTGCCCATCACCACGGGATCGACGATTTCCAGATGCGACGGGTTGGCGGTCAGCGACAGGTGCACCTTGTTGCCGTCGAACTCGCGGTCCGACGAGGCGCCGAGGTGGTACTTCACGTCGCCGGAGCCCTCGACCTCGTCGGGCGTGTAGGAACCGCCCTTGAACTCGTTGAAGATGGCGCGGTGGGGCTTGCCCATCACCTGGCTGAGCACGTTGAGGCGGCCGCGGTGGGCCATGCCGAACACGATGTCGCGCATGCCCATGGCGCCGCCGCGCTTGATGATCTGCTCGAGAGCGGGAATGAGCGACTCGCCGCCGTCGAGACCGAAGCGCTTGGTGCCCTTGTACTTGACGTCGATGAACTGCTCGAAGCCCTCGGCCTCGACCAGCTTCTGCAGGATCGCCTTCTTGCCGTTGGCGGTAAAGGCGACGCCCTTGTCCGGACCCTCGATGCGCTGCTGGATCCAGGACTTCTCTTCCGGGTCGGAGATGTGCATGAACTCGACGCCGATGGTGGAGCAGTAGGTCCGCTTCAGGATGTCGAGCATCTCGGGGATGGTCGCGTATTCGAGCCCGAGCACGTTGTCGATAAAGATCTTGCGGGCGTAGTCGGCCTCGGTGAAGCCGTAGGCCGAGGGGTCGAGCTCGTTGTAGTCTTCCTTCGGGTCGGAAATGCCGAGGGGATCGAGATTGGCGTGCAGGTGGCCGCGCATGCGGTAGGCGCGGATCATCATGATGGCGCGCACGGAATCGCGCTGCGCCTGCAGGATGTCGGCGTCGGCGGCCGGCTTGCCGGCGGCGGCGGCCTTTTCCTTCAGCTTGCCGCCGATATGGGACTCGACGACGGCCCAGTTGCCGTCGAGCGCCGAGGTCAGCTCGCCGTTCGGGGTCAGCGGCCAGTTGTCGCGTTCCCACGAGGCGCCGCGCGCATTGCGGCGCACGTCAGCGGGCGTATCGTGCAACTCGCCGAAAAAGACCTGCCATTCCGCCGGGAGGGAGGAGGGATTGTCCTGGAACCTGGCGTAGAGTTCCTCGATGTAATGGGCGTTGCCGCCGTAGAGAAAGGATGTCGACGCGAAAAGATCGTTCAGTTCGTCGGTGCGTGCCATATGCTTCACCATGTGCGGACCGCGCAGGGCCCTGTCCTCGGGTTTCGTTGCGCCCAACCGGCGCTCATGCTGCCTCGGCGGTCTTCGCCGCCTGCCCCCTGATCGAAACCGGGGCGGACCCGCCGCCCCGCTCCCGCATTAGCCCTTGAGCACTTCGACAAGGGTCTTGCCGAGCTGTGCCGGCGACGGCGAGACGCGGATGCCCGCATCCTCCATCGCGGCGATCTTGTCTTCCGCGCCGCCCTTGCCGCCGGAGATCACCGCGCCGGCATGGCCCATGGTGCGGCCGGGAGGCGCCGTGCGGCCGGCGATGAAGCCGACCATCGGTTTCTTGCGGCCTTTCCTGGCCTCGTCCTTGAGGAACTGCGCGGCCTCTTCTTCGGCCGAACCGCCGATCTCGCCGATCATGATGATGGATTCCGTCGCATCATCGGCGAGGAACATCTCCAGCATGTCGATGAACTCGGTGCCCTTGACCGGGTCGCCGCCGATGCCGACGGCCGTCGTCTGGCCGAGGCCCTCGTTGGTGGTCTGGAAGACGGCCTCATATGTAAGCGTTCCCGAGCGGGAAAGAATGCCGACAGTGCCCTTCTTGAAGATCGAGCCCGGCATGATGCCGATCTTGCATTCCTCCGGCGTCAGCACGCCGGGGCAGTTCGGGCCGATCAGGCGCGACTTCGACTTGTCGAGCTTCGCCTTGACGTGGACCATGTCCATCACCGGAATGCCCTCGGTGATGCAGACGATGAGCGGGATCGCGGCGTCGATCGCCTCGACGATCGCGGCGGCGGCGCCCGCCGGCGGAACGTAGATCACCGACGCATTGGCGCCGGTCGCTTCTTTCGCTTCGCCGACGGTGGCGAAGATCGGCAGTTCCCGTCCGGCGGCCTCGCCGGCGCCTTCGCCGGCAACCCACTTCTCGCCGCCCTTCTTCGGGTGAATGCCGGCGACCATCTGCGTGCCGTAGTAGCCGAGCGCCTGTTCCGTGTGGAACGTGCCGGTCTTGCCGGTCAGTCCCTGGACGAGGACCCTGGTGTCTTTGTTTACGAGAATGGACATGTGCTGTGCAGCTCCTTATTCCGCGGCAGCCGGGCCCGCCGCGGCGGCATCCGGTTCGGAAGAGTCGATTTTCAGGACAAGGCCGGAAAAGCCCGTCAGCTTGGTGTGCGGGCTGTCCTCGGCGACGAAGGTGAGAACAGTCTGGAACGTACCGGGCATGGCCGGCGTATCGCCCCAGCTGTGGGCGTCGAGCCCGTTGTTGACGAAGTGGCGAATCTCCGGCGCGCCGACGAGATCGGCGACCAGTTGCGGGTCGATCTGTTCGGTCGCGCCGAGATCATAGAGCGAGCAGCTCATCACCGGCGTGATTTCAGGCGCGCTGATGCGGCTCAGAAGCAGATGGTGCAACTTGCCGCCGACGATGCGTTCCAGGGCGGTGCGCGCCATCTTGAGGTCGCTACCCTCTTCCCTGGCGATTGCGTCGTCGGCAAGCTCGAAGACCGCCTGCAACTCGTCGTTCGATCCGGGCACGACGGGCTGCCAGCCGAGCGAACCGGCCAGCGCCACCATGCCCTCATAGGACAGGCGCTCGGGCAGGCAGACGTCGCGGAACGCCGTGACGAAGCCCACGCCGTCGGGCGTATGCGCCGATGCCGGCGCGAGAGGCGCCGGCAGGAGCAATGCCGCAAGAGCGATTGTCCGGA
>JBAQHA010000888.1:0-1554 GCA_049288075.1 Oricola sp. | reverse complement strand
GTACGTCGTCCCTGGCGTCATTACCGAAGGTCTAACGATTCTGGGCGGTCGCCCGAAACTCGGCAAGTCCTGGCTTGCGCTGGATATCGCCATCGCCGTTGCCAGTGGCGGCAACGCGCTAGGAGTGCGATGCGAACAAGGTGGCGCGCTGTACCTGGCGCTTGAGGATAATCAGCGGCGTCTTCAGGACCGGCTGAAGGTGTTGCTGCCACCATTAAGATCATTGTGGCCGGATATTTCTCATCTTGAGTTGGACACTGAGGCGCCGAAAATTGATGGAGGGCTCATTGCCCGCCTCGACGCATGGCGAATTGCCGCCAAGAACCCGCGCATGGTGATCGTAGACACGCTAGCGATGGTCCGTCCTGCGAAGAAGCGGACGCAGGACTCCTACGAGGCCGATTATGCCGCGCTTTCACCGTTGCAGCGGTACGCCAGCGAGCATCGGCTTGCCGTTGTCGTGGTGACGCACGTCAGAAAGATGGAGGCCAGCGACCCGCTGGAAATGATTTCCGGCACTAACGGCCTTACCGGAGCGGCGGACAGTATCATTATTCTCAATCGCGATGCTGACGGCCCGAAACTCTACGGGCGCGGACGTGACATCGAGGAACTGGAAAAGGCTCTACGGTTCGACAACGGCAAGTGGTCGGTGTTGGGAGATGCCGTCGAAGTGAAGCGCAGCGCTGAACGGCGCGAAGTGATTGCCGCGCTTGCCGATGCCATCGGTCCAATGTCGCCGGCCGATATTGCCAAGGTCATCGGTAAGCCGAAGGGCAACCTCAACGTGTTGTTGTCCAAGATGGTGAAGGCCGGCGAAGCGGTAAAAGTCGCCTACGGACTTTATGTCCACCCCGATAAGACCGGTAAGACCGATAAGAGTTCAGAAGAGTCTAACCACTCTAACCAGTCTAATGTAGGTACACAGAGCGAGGACGCACAATGACCCGCAAAGAAATGATCGCCAAGGCCGACGCCATCCTCCGCGCGAATCCCGAACCGAAAAACCCTGCTGTCCGCATTCGATATCGTGGCCGGCGGCCAGCCTGGAATTGGCTGAAGAAACACGACGAGCAGGGAGCCGCGGCGTTGTGGCTCGTTGCACGCGATCGCCTTCCGCCGGAAGCCGCGAACGATAACCAGCCGACGAAAGGCATGGGCGTGGATCGTAGGAAGGATGGCAAGGCGCGCGGCCCGCGCAGAACGTCCACGGCCGTCGATGAATGGCTGGAGCGTCCCGCCGCGGTAGCATCACCTCTCGCTGCGTCCGGCGCGGAGCGCGTGCCCGTGCGGCCGCTTACGGGATTTCATGGCTGGTATGATTTGAAACCCGGAGTCCGCTCCGTTGTCCACGCCGACTGCTGCTATACGCTGGCCGACGCAGCTGTAGCCGAGGGCGCGTGGTTCATGGGCGCGGCAGGTGGACTCGGCCAGCCAAAGCCGGGCAAGCGGCGGGGCGACATTCGACGCGTTGACGAACCGGCGATGCCGGCGCCATCGGATGAAGTCGACAAGGTGATAGAGGCACTGCTGGCCGGTGCAACCGTTGCCGGC
>JBAQHA010000887.1:0-6704 GCA_049288075.1 Oricola sp. | reverse complement strand
TCAGAATGGTGTCGCCGATCGCAATCAGCGGACGGGAAAGATCGATTGTCGTCTCCATCGCCTCATTTTAGGCGATTCGCCGGGCCGTGTCAGATATTCGGCGATTTGCCGGAGATTGACGAGGCGTTTCGCATTGCTTACCTGAGCCTCACAATGGCACTGAAACCGCTCGTTCTTCTTCCGGATCCCATTCTCCGTCAGCCCTCGAAAACCATCGAGCGTGTGGACGCGGATTTGCGCCGCCTCGCCGACGACATGTTGGAAACCATGTATGACGCGCCCGGCATCGGACTTGCCGCCATTCAGGTCGGCGAGCCGATCCGCATGCTGGTCATGGACGTATCGAAGGAAGATGAGGAGAAGAGCCCCTTCGTGGTCATCAATCCCGAGATCGTTGCCACCGGCGATGACGTGTCGACCTACGAGGAAGGTTGCCTGTCGATCCCCGATTACTACGCCGAGGTCGAGCGCCCTGCGGCCGTGACGGTCAATTTTCTGGATCGCGACGGCAAGCAGCAGTCGCTGACGACGGACGGGATTCTCGCCACCTGCCTCCAGCACGAGATCGACCACTTGAACGGCGTGCTGTTCATCGACCACATCTCCAAGCTCAAGCGGGACATGGTCGTCAAGAAATTCACCAAGCTGGCCAAGCAGCGCGGCGGCACGCGGCTATAGGGCCACGCTAGATCGGCAGTGCCTTGCTGATGATCTGTCCGGCGGCGACAACGTTCTGCGGCATGATGGCAAGCGCGGCGATGATGATCGCCAGCGACGCCGTGAACAGGCTCGCGAAGGGGCTGATCCGCATGCGCCTGCGCTTTTTTTCAATTTTTTCGTTCCTGCTGTATTCGGCATGCGCCTTCAGCGTGTCGGCATATGCGCTGGCAAGTTCCTTCGCTTCACGCTGGCCAAAAACGGACCGAGTCATGGTAAACACCCCACACAACAAACCTCTGCCTAGGTTAATCGTGTATTTGCTGCGGGGCTTTAGATCGCCTTTATAAATCCTCCCGGATTTTAGCGAATCGTTTGGTTTTCTGTGAGGGATGGCGTCATGCGGTTAATTTTCATGGGGACGCCGGATTTTTCGGTTCCGACCCTGACGGCGCTGGACGCGCACGGCCATGAAATGGTCGCCTGCTACACCCAGCCGCCGCGTCCCGCCGGTCGCCGCGGCCTCGAACTCACGAAGTCTCCCGTCCATCTCCAGGCCGAGAAACTCGGCATCCCGGTGCGCGCGCCCGCGAGCCTGAAAGGCGTCGATGAACAGCAGGCGTTTCGCGATCTCGGCGCCGATGCGGCGGTCGTCGTCGCCTATGGCCTGCTGCTGCCCGAACCTGTCCTGCAAGGAACGCGCCTCGGTTGTTACAACGGCCATGCCTCTCTCCTGCCGCGCTGGCGCGGCGCCGCACCGATCCAGCGCGCCATCATGGCCGGCGATACCGAAACCGGCATGATGGTGATGAAGATGGACAAGGGTCTCGACACGGGCCCCATCGCACTGGAGGACAGGCTGCCGATCGGCCCGGACATGACTGCCGGCGAATTGCATGACGCGCTGGCGCTACTCGGGGCAGACCTGATGGTGCGCGCCATGACTGCGCTTGAGCGCGGCACGTTGACGCTGGCCCCGCAGCGCGAAGAGGGCGTTCTCTACGCCGCCAAGATCGACAAATCCGAGACCCGTATCGACTGGTCGCGCCCCGCCGCCGAGGTTCACAATCGCGTTCGCGGCCTGTCGCCGTTTCCCGGCGCCTGGTGCGAGATGGAGTTCGGCGGCAAGTGGGAGCGCGTCAAACTGCTGCGCAGCCGCCTCGCAACCGAAAGCAATGGCACACCGGGGTCGTTTTCCGCCAATGATGGCCGCCTGCTTGTCGCCTGCGCCGATGGCTCCGTCGAACTCGTTGTGTTGCAGAAGGCCGGCGGCAAGCCGCTCGGCGCCGCCGATTTCCTGCGCGGTGCCGTGTTGACAGCGGTTCGATGACGTTTTCGCGGGTCTTTGCCGCCATCCCGAAACCCGGCCGCCTCGAGGCGTGGATACTCGTCGGCCTCCTGCTGTTCTGGGTCGTCCTCGGCGTCGATACGCTGATCCGCTCGGCCTTCCTCTATCGGCCGATGACCGATGCGCAGGTGTTCTTCCGCGCTGGCTGGGCCGTATGGGCGGATGTCTCGGTCTATTCGGTTACCGACGATAATGGCTGGCCCTATGTCTATCCGCCGACCTTCGCCGTGTTGATGCTGCCGTTCGCCTATCCGCCGCACGGCATGGATGCGCCATGGTTCGCGCTGCCCTATCCGGTCTCGATCGTCGTTCTCTATGTCGCCGAAGTCCTTGCCTTCTTCTGGGCGGTCCATATCGCGGCTTCCGCGCTCGAAAGGGCTTTTCCGAATAGGGGCTCGGTTACGGCGGACGGTTCGGGCTTGCAGTGGCAGCCCTGGTGGTTTCTTCGGGTCGCGCCGATGCTCGCCTATCTGCCGCTTGCGGCGATCGATATCGATCGCGGCCAGATCACGAGCTTCATCCTGTTGTCGGCCACCGGCTTTGCCGCGTTTCTGGCCGCCGGGCGGTCATTCCTTGCCGGCTTGGTGCTGTCTGTCGGGGTGACACTGAAACTCTATCCGCTGATTGCGCTCGGCCTGCCGATTCTCAGGCGCGATTTCGCCTGTATCGCCGGCTTCCTCACGGGCTTGTTCGTCTTCGCCGGCCTCGTGCCGCTGGTGGCGCTCGGCATCGACGGTTTTCTGTCCGAATATGCGACCTATGTCGCCGTCGCCGCCGGCATGTCGGCCACCGCCGGCAACTCCCTTGGCGCCGTGCCTGCGAACATGGCGCTCGATGCCATCGGCTTCGGCGCGGTGATCTACAAGACGTGGGCGATTTTGACCGGCGCGCGAATCGCCGAATTCGCGCCGCACTGGGTCATCCGCGTCCATCTGGCGGTGCTGGTCTGCGCCTTTGGCCTTTTTGCTGCGGTGTCGTGGCGCCGCGCCTGGAAGCTGGTTGGACCCCAGCCTGCCGGCCCGGCCGCCATCCTCCTGTCCGTGGCGCTGCTTTGCGCGATCATGGCGATGGCGCCGCCGGTCGCCCAGCTCAACTACCTTATGCTGGGCGTCTTCCTGCATATGGCGGTCATCGCGACCGTTTGGGACCGGCGCGGCGCGGCGGTGACGCCGTTCTGGCTCTATGCGCTTGGCGGCTTCGTCTGGCCGGCCGCGATGTTCAACATGGGAGAGGACCTCGGCCGCGCGGCGTGGTTGACGACCGGCGTCTATCCGGTGGCTTTGTCCATCGGCATCGGTCTTGCCCTTCTGGCTGGCCAAACTGGACGAAGCGGTCGCCGCGCTCTATGAGCCGGACCTGTCTTCTTTGCGAGTGACCGCATGCCCCGTTATCGCCTGACCGTCGAATATGATGGTACGCCCTATGTCGGCTTCCAGCGCCAGGCGAACGGTTATGCCGTTCAGGAGGCGATGGAACGCGCGGTGAGGAAATTCGCGGGCGAGGACGTCACCATTCATGTCGCAGGGCGCACGGACACTGGCGTCCACGCGATTGGTCAGGTCTGCCATGTCGATTTGACGCGCGACTGGGAAGCGCGCCGCGTCATGGAGGCGATGAACGCCCATCTGGTGCTGGCCGAGGAATGCGTCGCTGTTATCGACGCCGAGAAGATGCCGGATGATTTTCACGCCCGATTCTCGGCGACCAACCGCCATTATCTTTATCGCATCCTCAACCGCCATGCGCCGATTCCGCTGGAGCGCCAGCGCGCCTGGTGGGTGAAGCGGCCGCTGGATATCGCCGCCATGCAGGACGCGTCCGCGGTTCTTATTGGCACGCATGATTTCACCACCTTCCGCGCCGCCCAGTGCCAGTCGAAATCACCGGTCAAGACGCTCGATGTCATTAGCTTTTCGCGCAGCGGCGAACTGGTCGAGGTCCGCGTCTCCGCGCGTTCGTTCCTGCACAATCAGGTCCGTTCCATAGTCGGCACGCTGAAGCTCGTCGGCGAGGGTCACTGGACGAAGGAGGATGTCGTGGCGGCGCTGGAGGCACGCGACCACCAGCGTTGCGGCGCGCTTGCGCCGCCGCACGGGCTCTACCTGGCCAAGGTCGACTATGATTGCGAATTCACGCCGCTGGATACAAACCCGCCGCCCCGTAGGCGAAGACGGCCAGCGGATAGGTAACCAGCGTTTCGACCGCGACAAAGGCGACTGCCGTCAACTGAGGGACGTTCAGCGCCACGCGGGTTACCGTGACCGAGAACCACAGCATCAGGCCCATCGTGATGAGGGCCAGCAGGGCGGTCGTGTTGCTGGTCTGACCGGCGTTGAAGACGAGCTCGATCAGCGACACGGCGACGAAGACATAGCTGAGAAGCGCGGACAGCCAGTTTCTGGATATGACGAGGTGCGGGAAGCGGTGCCCCAGCTTCAATGGCCGAAGCACGAAGGCGAGCACCACCAGCGGCGCGATCCAGAACACGATTTCCAATACCGCCATGCGCGCGATCATCGAACTGAGCGAATCGAGCTTTCCGGACGCCTGGATCTGCCGCGCCTCGAAAACCCAGGCGAAGACCAGCGCCGGCAGCGCGGCCGGTATCGCCTCGAACGAGCGCCAGAAGCCGTCGGCGGAAATGTCCATGTCGCCAAGCGCCTTGCCGTCGCCGCGCAGCAGTCGCGCGACGCAGCCGATGTGGTGGAAGGCGTAGTCGAAGAAATTCATGCCCGGCTCGCGAACCAGTCCCCGATGATGGTTTCGTAGATGACCGTCAGCGTTTCGAGGTCGGCGACCGCCACGCATTCGTCGACCATGTGCATGGTCTTGCCGACGAGGCCGAACTCGACCACCGGGCAATAGTCCTTGATGAACCGTGCGTCGGACGTGCCGCCCGAGGTCGACAGCACCGGCGTCCGTCCGGTCACCTTTTCGACTGCGGATTTCACCGTGGAGACCAGCGTCTCGTCGCGGGTGAGAAACACCGGGCTAACCGGGGTCGGCCACTGGACCTCGACCCTGAGGGCAGAGGATTTGCCCGAGCGCAGATGCGTCGCGGCGGCGCCCCTGGCGACGCGCGCCTCGATCTCCTTTTTCAGGCTCTCGGCGCTCCAGCGGTCGTTGAAACGGATATTGAAGGCAAGCGTCGTCTTTGCCGGGATCACGTTGGTCGCCGGATTGCCCGTGTCGATGGTCGTGATCTCGAGATTGGTCGGCTGGAAGTTCTCGGTGCCCTCGTCCAATGGCGGGTCCAGCAGTGCCTCGGCCACCTGCACGATGCCGCGCAACGGATTGTCAGCGAGATGCGGGTAGGCTGCATGGCCTTGCGTCCCGTGCACTGTCACCAGGCCGGAAACCGATCCGCGCCGGCCGATCTTGATCATGTCGCCCATCGCGTCCGGATTGGTCGGCTCGCCGAGCACGCAGGCGTCCCACTTTTCGCCGCGTTCGACGGCCCATTTCAGGAGCTTGCCCGTCCCGTTGATCGACGGGCCTTCCTCGTCTCCGGTGATCAGGAAGGAGATCGAGCCTTTCGGCGCGCCGTTCTTTTCGATGTGACGCGCGATCGCCGCGACGAAACAGGCGATGCCGCCCTTCATGTCGACGGCGCCGCGTCCATACATCATCCCGTTTGCGATCTCTCCGCTGAAAGGCGGATGCGACCAGCTCGTGTTTTCGCCGGCGGGCACCACGTCGGTATGGCCGGCGAACATCAGGTGCGGGCCTTGTCCGCCGAGCCGCGCATAGAGATTCTCGACATCCGGTGTGCCGACCTCGGAGAACACCGGCCGCTCGATCGTAAAGCCCAGTGGTCTCAGCATGGCTTCCAGTGCATCGAGCGCGCCGCCTTCGTCTGGTGTGACGGACGGGCATCGGATTAGGGTCTGGAGATTTTCGGCGGGGTCGAGGGCGTTGACGATCATGCCTGCTGCTGTATCGGCGCGGGGCGAAACCGTCAACGAATTGAGCGCGTCATGCCTGGGCGCGAAGCGTTTGTTCGCCGATCAGCATGATCTTCTGCCAGATCTTGCGCGACAGGTTGCTTCCGAGATTTTCGATGTCGTTGACCGCGTTGACGACGACCTCGTCGTTCAGCGACTGGGCGTAGAGCGCGGCCAGCTTTCCGGAAATCGACAGCATTTCCGAGCAATAGTCGAGATAACGCGTCAGCTGCGGCAGCGTCAGGGCGCGCTCGGGCGAGCTCTGGGTCGGCGTGAAGCCCTGTTGCAGTACCGCCGGGTCCTTGGTCAGCTGATGCATGTCGATAATGTGAATCACCGAACGCAGGGCGTGCAGGCCGTCTAGCGCCCTTCTGCGCTTGAACCGCTCTTCCAGTGTGACCAGCGTGTAGAGCCCGGCCGCCGCGAAGACGAGCGTGTTGATGAATGCCTCGAACCCCTGCACGAAGTCGAACGCACCCGTGGATATCCGGTCGAAGGATATGATCGTGCCGACGAGTACGAAAACCGCCGCCGCCGCGATAACCGCCGAGATGGTCACCAGCCGCAGCCACAATATTGGCTTCACCAGTTCCGCGGCCTGCGTGCCGACATCACGCGACAGGGCGGTCATCTCGTGCGCCACCTTGCGGAGGCTCGAATCGGGGAACCGCTCCGCTATGCGCTGTTCCAGCCGCGCGGCGGTCGCTTCGATCCGATCCTTGTCGAGCGTGCGATAGGCCATGGCCGGCCGTTAT
>JBAQHA010000886.1:0-3647 GCA_049288075.1 Oricola sp. | reverse complement strand
TTTGGACTGGACATGCTCGATCCCACCGAACTGCCGGACCGCCTTGCGGCCATGGGCATCGGATTGCCGGAAAAGACGGTACGAAGACTGAGACGCGAGGATTAGACTCAAGGAATCCGGCCAGGTGCGAACAGGGCCGGAGGGGCTTCGGTTTGGCATAACCTTCTCCTCCGCCTTGCGAACGAAACGGAAACAGGGCTTCATGCCCGCCATGAACATCGCGCTGCGTGATTCGGCCGCGCGGCCGGATTATCTCGATCATCTCAATGCCGAGCAGCGGGCCGCCGTCCTGCATGGCGGGGGCGCACCTGCCGGGCCGCTGCTGGTGATCGCCGGCGCGGGGTCCGGCAAGACCTCGACGCTCGCCCACAGGGTTGCGCACCTGATCGTCAAGGGCGCCGATCCGCGCCGCATCCTGCTGATGACATTCTCGCGCCGCGCCGCCCAGGACATGACGAAGCGCGCCGAGCGCATCGCGGCCGAGGTGATGGGCAGGAAGGGCGCGGTGCTGGCCGGCGGGCTGGACTGGGCCGGGACTTTCCATGCGATCGGCGCGCGGCTGTTGCGCGACTACGCCGCCCATATCGGGCTCGACCCGGCCTTCACCATCCACGATCGCGAGGATTCGGCCGACCTGATGAACCTGGTGCGGCACGAACTCGGCCTGTCTTCGACCGAGAGCCGGTTTCCCTCCAAGGGGACATGCCTTGCGATCTATTCGCGCGCCGTCAACGCGCGCGACGAGCTGGAAGGCGTCCTGAAATCGGCCTTTCCCTGGTGCCTCGAACGGGCCGACGAACTGAAGCGGTTGTTTGCGGCCTATGTGGACGCCAAGCAGACGGGCAACGTGCTCGACTATGACGACCTGCTTCTCTACTGGGCGGAACTTGCCGCCGATCCCGAACTCGGGCCGGAGCTCGGGCAGCGCTTCGACCATGTTCTGGTCGACGAATACCAGGATACGAACCGGCTGCAGGCGGCGATCCTGACCGGGCTGAAGCCGGACGGGCAGGGCGTCACCGTTGTCGGCGACGACGCGCAGTCGATCTATTCCTTCCGCGCGGCGGAGGTGCGCAACATTCTCGATTTTCCCGGGCTGTTCTCGCCGCCGGCCGAGATCGTCACGCTGGAGCGCAACTACCGTTCGACGCAGACGATCCTTTCCGCCGCCAATGCCGTCATCGGCCGGGCGCGGGAACGCTTCACCAAGAACCTCTGGTCGGATCGCGAATCCGGCGAGAAGCCGATGATCGTGACGGTGCGCGACGAACTCGACCAGGCGAATTATGTCTGCGATGCCGTGCTGGAGGAGCGCGAGCAGGGCACGGCGCTGAAACAGCAGGCGGTGCTTTTCCGCGCGGCGCACCATTCCGGCGCGCTGGAGATCGAACTGACCCGGCGCAACATCCCCTTCGTGAAGTTCGGCGGCCTGAAATTCCTCGACGCGGCGCATGTGAAGGACGTTCTCGCGGTCCTGCGCTTCGCCGAGAACCCGGGCGATCGCGTCGCGGGCTTCCGCGTCCTGCAGCTGCTGCCGGGCGTCGGTCCCTCGACCGCCGACGCGATCATGGCCGGCATGGGCGCGGCGCTGGACCCGGCGATGGGACTGACCGGGTTTCCGGTTCCCGCCCGCGCGGCCGCCGACTGGCCCGGTTTCGTCGCCCTCTACGAGCGGCTGCGTCGCGCATCGGCGTGGCCTTCCGACCTCGACGCGGTGCGGCTGTGGTACGAGCCGCATCTGGAGCGCATCCACGAGGACGCCGTGGTTCGCCGCGCGGACCTGCTGCAATTGGAGCAGATCGCCACCGGATATGCCTCGCGCGAGCGGTTCCTGACCGAACTGACCCTCGACCCGCCGAACGCGACCAGCGACCAGGCCGGCCCGCCCTTGAAGGACGAGGATTACCTGATCCTGTCGACCATCCATTCGGCCAAGGGGCAGGAGTGGAAAAACGTCTTCGCGCTCAACTGCGTCGACGGCTGCATCCCGTCCGATCTCGCCGTCGGCACGCAGGACGAGATCGAGGAGGAGCGGCGGCTGCTCTATGTCGCGATGACGCGGGCGAAGGACCGGCTGCATCTCGTCACGCCGCAGCGTTTCTACACGCATGGGCAGGCGGCGCGGGGCGACCGCCATGTCTACGCCTCGCGCACCCGCTTCATCCCGGACAGTATCCTCGACGCCTTCGAGCGGACGTCATATTCGACCGCCGCCGCCCGTTCCTCTGCGACGCCTGGCCCGGGCGCGCAGCGCGACTTCAAGGCGCGCATGCGCGGCATGTGGCGCTAGCGCGCCCGCCGGCCCTTCATCCGTGTTGCCGGGGCGGGCGGCGTCACGTAGACTTTGCCGTGCGGCATCGCGCGAGGGAGCAAGGGCGTGGCTGGAGCGGGTTTCGAACCGGACGATGTTCTCGCCTTCTGGTTTCCCGACAACGGGCACTGGGAGGACCTCGAAAGCCACCAAGCCTTCTGGACTGAGCGCATGCAGGGCGGCATGGACGCCCGGATCCTTTCGGATTTCGCCGACCTGACCGAGGCGGCAGCCACCGGACAACTCGATCACTGGGCGGACACGCCGCGCGGCCGGCTGGCGTTGCTGATCGCGCTCGACCAGTTCCCGCGCTCGCTTTGGCGCGACACGCCGGCGGCCTTTGCGCAGGACATCAAGGCGACGCGGCTGGCGCTCGAGGGCATCGAGAACGGCGATTACGACCGGCTCGCCCCCTGGGAGCAGGCGTTCTTCATGATCTCGATCTCGCATTGCGAGGGCCCGGACCACATGCAGCGGATGGAATTGCTCGACGCGTTCACCGAGGGGATCGTCGCCAGCATGCCAGATCACCTCGCCGCGATGGGAGAGCGGTTCCTGGCCCAGCAGGCGCGGGTCAAGGGGAACATCGCGCGGTTCGGCCGGCATCCGCACCGCAATCCCATCCTCGGCCGCCCGTCGACGCCCGACGAACTGGCCTATATCGCCGCCGGCGACTTCCCGCATGTGCGCAGGCCCGCCGACAACGCGGGGTAGCCGATCCGCATCTACCGGTCGTGCATGCCCTTGCCCGCGAGAATCCTGGGCGCGGCCTTGTCGATCCGCGACACCCGCGTCGCCGATTGCTTCGGTTGCGAGAAATGCAGAACCCATCCGCGTTGCCGGCCCGGCGTGAGCGCCCCGAACGCCTCCCTGAAGTCCGGGTCTCCGTCGAGCCTGTCGACGAGTTCCATGGGATAGTCGAGATCGTCCTTCGGGAAGGCCACCTTCAGGCCGGCCTTCTCCACCTCGATCGCCTCGCGGATGTAATCCTTGAGGATGGCTTCCATTGCCGCGATGTCCGCGACGCTTGTGAACTTCGCCATCCGCACCGAGCGCGAGTTGTCCCCGGGCGGAACGAGGATGCCCTCGGGATCCTTCAGGAGGACGCCCTTGAAGAAGCCGAGAGCGCAGAAGTCCTTGAAGCCCCAGACGATGGCGACGTTGCCGTCGTCGGTCGTGTAGACGGGCCCGCGCCACTTGAATTCCTCGGCCAGCGGGCAGGCGAGCAGGATCGCCCGCAGGGCGGCCAGTTCTTCCGGCCAGTTTTTTGCCTCGGCGAAGAAGGACTCGACCTTCGGATCCATGTCACACGCCCTCGGCCTGCTCTTCGTAGCGC
>JBAQHA010000885.1:0-2614 GCA_049288075.1 Oricola sp. | reverse complement strand
GTCCAAAGCCGCGTATCGGCGCATCTGTTGATCCTGAATTCCTCCGAATCCAGAACCACGCCGTCGCGGATATGGGCGCAGAAAGCGGCCCATTCGTATCCGATATCGATCCCGTAGACGACATCGTCCACCATTTGCGGCTCGCCGCATTTCACTTGCGAAATTCCGACCGCGTCATTTCGTTTCCCGCGCGACAAGCGCGACAGATAAGCGTTCTTCGCGGCGGCGAGGACGTCACTCTCCGAAATCCCCCCGATGCACCCATAACGCTGCACAAGGCCGCCGCCGACGGGCAGGGCGATAGCGAGCAGGACCAACACGGCCAGCCTTTTCAGTGCGGGGATTATTTGACGGTCCTCGGTACGGTTCGACAGGCCGATACAGGCAGCTTGCGGAAACACTATGGCGGCATTGGATTTCCGGCGACGGCAAGGCGCCCCGGCGTCGTTTATTTCGACAATTCTCGAAATGGCGATTGACAGGCGGTTGCCTGCCAAGCATGGCATGTTTCCATGGATCTCGAAACAGCTTCCCGCCAGCTCGAGGCGCTCGGAAATCCGGCGCGGCTTCGCATCTATCGCGCCCTCGTGCGCGCCGGGCGCGGGGGACTGGTTGTCGGCCGGTTGCAGCAACACACCGGCATGCCCGGTTCGACGCTGTCGCATCACCTGAAACGGCTGATCGACACCGGCCTGTTGCGCCAGGAGCGCGCCGGGACAAGCCTCGTCTGCCATGCCGAATATCCCGCCATGAACGCGCTGCTGGGCTTTCTCGCCGACGAGTGCTGCGCCGATGAAGGCGGCGAGGCCGCGCCATGACGATCACCGAACGCACGCGGATCATCTCGGCGCTCGGCATCGTCGAGATTTTCGCCTGGGGCTCGACCTTCTACCTGCTGGCCGTCGTCGCCGACCCGATCCGCCTGGATACCGGCTGGAGCGCGGGAACGATCACGACCGGGGTTGCCATCGGCCTGCTGGTCTCGGGGCTCGCCGCGCGCAAGATCGGCAATCTCATCCAGGTTGAGGGCGGGCGGCGCGTGCTCGCCGCCGGCATGATGCTGATCGCGGCCGGGCTGGCCGTCATGGGGCTCGCCCGCTCGACGCCCGTCTATTTCGCCGCCTGGGCGATCCTCGGCCTCGGCATGGGCGCCGGATTGTACGAAGCGGCCTTCTCGACGCTGGGACACATCTACGGGCGCGGCGCGCGCGGCGCGATCACGTCGTTGACGCTGTGGGGCGGTTTCGCCAGCACGGTTTGCTGGCCGATTTCGGCCTTCCTCGTTGCGACTGTCGGGTGGCGAAACACCTGCTTCTCCTATGCGGTTCTGCATCTGACCGTGACGCTGCCATTGTGCTGGTTCGTACTGCCGCGCGTGCCCTGGCCCTTGTCCGGGGCGAGCCCGGCGGAGACGCCCGACTTGCAGTCGCCGGGGATCAGCGCGCTGCGCTTCTGGTGCATCGCGGCGGCGGGCATGACGCTGGCCGTGCTGGCGTCGATCTGGTCGGTCCACCTCATCACCATCCTGACGGCGGAAGGCTATGCCTTCGCCGCCGCAGTCGGATTGGGTACGCTGATCGGCCCGGCGCAGGTCGGCGCGCGGGTGCTGGAGATGCTCGGCCGCGAGCGGCATCATCCGATCTGGACGATGATCGTCGCCACATCATTGGTTTTGCTCGGCTTCCTCGGCCTGTTCCTCGACATATCGGCCTCGGTCGCCCTGATCGCCTATGGCGCGGGCAACGGCTTGTGGTCGATCGTGCGCGGGGCGCTGCCGCTCGCCATTTTCGGATCGCGCGACTATGCCCGCATCATGGGCCGACTGGCGACTCCGATGCTGATTTCGGCCGCCGCCGCGCCGATGCTCGGCGCCTTCCTGATCGAGAGATACGGTCCGCATGGAACCCTGTTGGTGCTGACGATCGCGGCGACGATCCCCTGCGCGGCGGCGCTCGTCCTCTGGCTGGATCTCGGCAAGGAGCGCAGCGGGCTCCCCGACACCCCTTGACCGCGATCAATCCGGTTCACATCTCGAGGCTGTAAAATTCAAAATACGAAATATCCGGAGCAGCCTCCATGTCCGATACGCTTCAGGTCGTCTGTCCCTCCTGCTCGGCGGTGAATCGCCTGCCTGTCGGCCGTCCGCCGGAAAAGGCGCGCTGCGGCGTCTGCAGGGAGCACCTTTTCACCGGCCATCCGGCCGAGGCCGACACGGCGATGTTCGAGAAGCAGGTCTCGCGCAGCGCCGTGCCGGTGGTCGTCGATGTCTGGGCGCCCTGGTGCGGCCCGTGCCGGATGATGGCGCCGGCCTACGAACAGGCGGCGAAACAGATGGAGCCCGACGTGCGGTTCCTGAAGCTCAACTCCGACGAGGAACAGCAGGTCTCCGCGCGGCTCGGCATTCGCGGCATCCCGACGCTGCTGCTGTTTTCGGGCGGCCGCGAGATCGCGCGCCAGTCCGGCGCGATGAGCGCGTCGCAGATCACCGGCTGGATCCGGCAACATTTGGGTTAGTCGACACTCCATTTGTATACATTCTGTTCAATCCCGCCGCGAAACCGTCTAAGAGAGGAAGGCGCAACGACGGGAGGGGCCGCAATGGAATATGTGAAGT
>JBAQHA010000884.1:0-5664 GCA_049288075.1 Oricola sp. | reverse complement strand
GGTCTCCCTCGTCCTGTTGCCGATGGCTCGGCGCTGACCAGTTCAACCGGCGCGAAAGCGGTTTGTCCAGCGGGCTATTCGGCCGCGTTGACGACCTTGGCGCCGGCCGCCTGCGTCGCGTTGACGGTGTTGGCCGTATCCTGGCCCAAGCCACGGATGGTGTTGGCGCAAGCGCTGATCGAGAGAACGGCGGCGAGAATGAATGCGGTCTTCGCAAAACGTGACATCTGAAACCCTTTCGTTGAACGGTCTGACGACTACTCAACGCGCGAGTCTGCGAAAGGTTCCCCTGACTATTCGTGCCGCAAGGCCTCGATCGGATCCAGCCGCGCCGCGCGCCGCGCCGGGAAGAATCCGAACACGATGCCGATGAAGGCGGAAAAGGCGAAGGCCAGCATCGTCATCGTCCAGTCCGGCGAGAACGGGATCTTCATGTAGACCGAGCCGACATAGCCAAGCCCCAGTCCGAGTCCGATGCCGATCATCCCGCCGATCAGCGACAGCGTGACGGCCTCGACCAGGAACTGCGTCAGCACTTGCGTCTCGGTTGCGCCGATGGCGAGCCTTATGCCGATTTCGCGCGTCCGCTCAGTAACTGACACCAGCATGATATTCATGATGCCGATGCCGCCGACGAGCAGGCTGACGGCGGCGACCGCCGACAGCAGCCCTGTCATCACCGTTGTGATGCCGGTCAGCATCGAGGTGATTTCCTTGGTGTCCATCACCGAGAAATTGTCGTCCTCGCCGGCCGCGATGTTGCGCCGTTCGCGCAGCAGCAATTCGATTGCGCCCTGCACCTTCTCCGTCGAATAGTCGGGCCGCACCGCGACATACATCGACGAGACGTCCTGGTCGCCGGCGATCCGGCGCATGAAGGTGCGGATCGGGATCAGCACGGTGTCGTCCTGGTCCTGGCCGAAGCTCGACGCGCCTTTTTCCTCCAGCACGCCGATGACCCGGCAGGAGATCTGCCCCATGCGCACGGTCTCGCCGACCGGATCGCCCGCGCCGAACAGGTCCTCGCGCACCGTCTCGCCCAGTATGCAGACGCTCGCGCCGGCGCGTACCTCGCCGTCGTAGAACTCGCGGCCCGACGTGATGTCCCAGTCGCGTGCGATCAGGAAGTCGTTGTCGGTTCCGGTGATCGTCGCCTGGTGGTTCTCGTTGCCGTAGATCACGGTCATCGACGAGGTGTTGGAGGGCGTCGCCGCCAGCACGCACGGGATCTGCTCCTTGATCGCCTCGACGTCCTTCAGCGAGAACTGCGGCGCCGAGCGTCCCGCGGCGGGCGGGCCCATGCCGGCGCCGACCCGGACGATCAGCAGATTGGTGCCGAGCTTGGAGACATCGGATTCGATCTGGTCGGTCGAACCCTGGCCGATCGTTACCATCGTGATGACGGCGGCGACGCCGATGATCACGCCGAGGATCGTCAGGAACGAGCGCATCGCGTTGCGCAGGATCGACTGGAAGGCCTGGCGGATGGTTTCAGCGAACATCGACGGTCTCCCTGTCCAGCATGCGGGGGGCGCCGTTCATGCCGTCGCGCTCGATCAGGCCGTCCTTGAAATGGACGATGCGGCCCGCATACTCCGCCATGTCCGGCTCGTGCGTCACCATGATCACCGTAAGGCCTTCCTCGCGGTTGAGACGCGTGATCAACTCCATGATCTCCTGGCTGCGGGCGGTGTCGAGATTGCCCGTCGGTTCGTCCGCGAGCAACACGGTCGGTTCTGACGCGATCGCGCGGGCGATCGCGACACGCTGCTGTTCGCCGCCCGAAAGCTTCGACGGCTCCTTGTCGAGGCGTTGGGCAAGTCCGACCCGTTCCAGCATGGCGCGCGCGCGCTCGCGCCGCTCGATGCGGGGGACACCCTTGTAGATCAGCGGCAGCTCGACATTGTCGAGCGCCGAGGTCCGCGCCAGGAGGTTGAAGCCCTGGAACACGAAGCCGAGATAGTCGCGCCGCAGCAGCGCGCGCTGCTGCCGGTCGAAGCCGCCCACGTCGGAGCCGAGAAACCGGTAGGTGCCCGCTGTCGGCGTGTCGAGCGCGCCGATGATGTTCATCGCCGTCGACTTGCCGGAACCGCTCGGCCCCATGATGGCGACGAACTCGCCCCGGCCGATGTCGATGTCGATGCCGCGCAGCGCGCGCACTTCCGCTTCTCCCTCGCCATAGTCGCGGGTCACGCCCCGCAGCGAGATGACCGGCGGCTGCTCTGCCGCGCTCGCGGCGCCGGTTGTGGTCATTTGGCCGTATCCATGTCGGTGATGACCGCATCGCCTTCCTTGAGGTCGCCCTCGGCGATCTGCGTGCTGGCCCCGTCGGTGCGGCCCGTGCGCACTTTCACTTCCGCCGGCGCGCCGTCGCGCAGGATCCAGATCGAGCGCATGCCTTCCGCGTCCGCCGCCCGCTCGCCTCCGTTCGATTGCGGGCGGCTTGGCATCAGCATGCCCAGCAGGCCACTGCCGCCGCTGCTCGTCTTTTCCGCCGTCGCCGGCGGCGAGAAGCGCAACGCCGCGTTCGGCACCGTGAGCACGTCGTCGAGCTCGGCGACGGTGATTTCCGCTGTCGCGGTCATGCCGGGCCGCAGCAGCAACTCGTCATTGTCGACGTCGAGAATCGCCTTGTAGGTGACGACGCCGTCGACCGTTTCGGAGGCGAAGCGCAACTGCACGATGTCGGCGTTGAACGAGCGGTCCTGGTAGGCCTCAACGGTGAAATGTGCCGCGTTGCCGACCGCCACCTGGCCGATGTCGGCCTCGTCGATATCCACTGTCAGGTTCATGTGCGACAGGTCCTCGGCGAGCGTGAACAGCTTCGGCGCCGACAGTGAGGCGGCGACGATCTGGCCGACCTCGACCGTCCGGTCGAGCACGACGCCGTCGATCGGCGAGCAGATGCAGGACTTGTCGAGATCGGTCTTCGCCAGCTTCAGGTCGGCTTCCGCCACCTTGACGTTGGCCTTCGCCGTGTCGAGCGCCGCCACCGCGCGCTGATAGGCCGCCTTGGTCGTCAGCAGCGTCTCCTGCGTGGAGATTCCCTGGTCGGAAAGCTGCAGAGACCGGTCGTAGCCGGCCTTCTTTTCCTCGAGCGTCACCTGCGCCTCGGCGAGGCTGGCGTTGCGCGCCGTCAGCGTCGCCTCCGCATGTTCGACATTGGCCTCCAGCTTGTCGGTGTCGAGCTCGGCGAGCACGTCACCCTTCTTCACCATGTCATTGTAGTCGGCGTTGACCGCCCTGACCGTGCCCGACAGTTCGCTCGAGATCTCCACCGTGTTGACAGGCTCGATGGTGCCCGTCGCGCTGACCGTGACGACGATGTCGGCCTTTGCCGCCGGCGTGGTCGTGTAGTTGATGGCGCCCGCGTCGCTGCCGCTCGCCTGCCAGTACCATACGCCTCCGGCGGCGAACGCCGCCACGAGCAGCGCCAGCCAGATTTTCGGCGAGCGGTGGCTGGACTTCTTGCGCGCGATGGCTTCGATGTCGCTCTTGTCGGACATTGTCCCCTGATCCTTGCTTGTCTCGGCGGGTCGGGCGTTTCTACCCGTCGATGGGTCCGGCCGCCTTGACCCGTGTCAACGGAAGCTGGGGGTTGTTGCTGCGCGGCGCAAGTTAATGTTTGGTCATGATCCGGCCGCGGGGCGCGGACTGGTCAGTCCGCGTGGACGGCGGCGGGGACTCCGGCGGGAGCGGATTCCGGCTTGCGCAGCAGCAGCGCCAGCGGGATCGCCGCCAGCGTCACCACCATCATCAGCTTGAAGTCGTCGATATAGGCGATCATCAGCGACTGGGCGGAGACCATCTGGTCCACCATCGACAGCGCCGCCGGATTGCCGGCCTGCGCTCCCGGTGAAACCGCGCCGAGAACCGGGTTGAATGGCGTCAAGCCGGCGGAAAGCTCGACGTGATTGATCTGCAGGTTCCGCGTCAGCATGACCGTGACGATCGAGATTCCGATCGACGAACCGATATTGCGCACCAGCGAGAACAGGCTCGCCGCGTCGGTGCGGTGGTGCGGTGGCAGCGTCGCGAACGCCACCGTCGACAGCGGCACGAAAACAAGACCCAGTCCCAGCCCCTGGATGACGCCGGAGACGATGATCAGCCGGTCGTCCATCTGCGGCGTGAAGCCGGTCATCATGTCCAGTGACCATGCGGTGATCAGCAGGCCGGCGACGACCAGGATGCGGGCGTCCAGCACCCGCACCAACCGGCCGACGATGATCATCGAGATCATCGTGCCGGCGCCGCGTGGCGCCATCACCAGCCCGGTCAGGATGGTCGAATGGTTGAACAGCTGCGCCAGCATCGGCGGCAGCAGGGCCATGCTCGCCAGCAGCACGATGCCGACGACGAAGATGAAGATCAGGCCGGTGACGAAATTGCGGTCCCTGAAGATCGCGGGATCGATGAACGTGTCCCTTCCCGTGGCGAGATGGATGGTGAACACCCAGAAGCCGGTCAGGCACAGCCCGAGCTCGATCCAGATTTCCGCCGCCGAGAACCAGTCGACTTCGCCGCCGCGGTCGAGCATCAGCTGCAGCGCGCCGACTCCGAGCGAAAGCATCGCGAAGCCGAAGAAATCGAAGCCCCTCAGTCGCGTCGCGATCTTCGGCAGATAGGCGGCGGAGCCCAGAAACGCGATGATGCCGACGGGAAGGTTGATGAAGAACACCCAGCGCCAGTTCAGCACCTCGGTCAGCCAGCCGCCGAGCGTCGGGCCGATGATCGGGCCGACCATGATGCCGGCGCCCCACATCGCCATTGCCTGGCCGTGCCGTTCCTTCGGGTTGATGTCGAGAAGGAAGGTCTGCGACAGCGGCACGATCGCCGCGCCGAACAGGCCCTGCAGCACCCGGAACAGCACCATGACCTCGAGGTTCCAGGCCAGGCCGCAGGCCATGGAGGTGACGGTGAAGCCGACGATGGTTGCCAGGAAAAGCTCGCGCCGTCCGAATCGGTCGGACAGCCAGCCGGTTACCGGCGTCATGATCGCGGCGGCGACGATATAGGAGGTCAGCACCCAGGTGATCGTGTCCTGCGACGCGCCGAGGTCACCCGTCATCGACGGCAGCGCCACATTGGCGATCGTCGTGTCGAGCACCTGCATGATTGTCGCCAGCATGATCGACAGCGTGATCAGGCCGCGATGCGGGACTTCGGTGAAACCGGCGGGGGAGGCGGACATGGGGTGCGGCTCGCGGACCTTATTCGCCGGCCTTCGCCGTCATGCCGAACAGGCCGGGCAGGCCGCGGCTGACGCCGGTGTCGACCTCGACCGTCGCGCTCATGCCGGTGCGCAGCGCCAGTTCGGCCTCCGGGCTGTCGACCTTCAGGCGCACCGGGATGCGCTGCGAGACCTTGACCCAGTTGCCGGTCGCGTTCTGCGCCGGGATCAGCGAGAATTCCGAACCCGTACCGGCGCCGATGCTTTCCACCGTCGCCTTGACCGGGCTGTCGGGGAATGTGTCGAAACGGATCGTCGCTTCCTGGCCCGTCGTCATGTGGGTGAGCTGCGTTTCCTTGAAATTGGCCTCGACCCAGCTCGAACTGTTTTCGACCAGCGAGAACAGCGCCGTGCCGGCTGCCACGAGCTGGCCGGTCTGGAACGAGGAAGCCTGCGAGATGATGCCGTCGGCCGGCGCGGTCACCGTCGTC
>JBAQHA010000883.1:0-7102 GCA_049288075.1 Oricola sp. | reverse complement strand
GTAGGAAGTCAGCGGCACAGGCTGGAAATCGTCCGGGATGACATGCGGGAAGGGCGCTCCGAAGACCGCGATGGAGGAGGCATAGACAACGCGCGGTACATAGCCATCGCGCAGGCGAATGGCGTCGAACAGGGCGCGGGCGCCGTCCAGATTGGCCCGGTATCCCTTTGAAAAGTCTGCTTCCGCTTCTCCGGAAACGACACCGGCCAAGTGGAAGACCACATCGGCTTCGCGCGCGGCCAGCGCTTCCGTCACGCCGGGATCGGCGAGGTCGCTCGTCTCGACGGTGACTGGAAAACCGGCCTCCGGCGCTTCGAAGGGGGCGATGTCTTGTAAGCGAATGCTTACTATCTGGCGACCGGCGAGAGCGCCATCGGCGATCAGCCGCGCGGTCAGCCTGCGCCCGATCATGCCGGCGGCGCCGGTGATCGCGATCTTCATGTCAGTTCTTTCCGCGGCGCGCGCGGCCGCGTAGCCAGAGGCCGACGAAGGGCAGGATCAGCACCGCGGCGACGACGGCAATCGCCAGGTAACGGTTCTCGCCGCCGACGGCCGTCATGATGTTCGGCAGGAAATAGAACACGGCGGCGAAACCGGCGAAGATCACCCCGGCCGCGACCAGCGTCTTGGCGTCGTATTGATTGTTGTCGGCCATCAGAGCGTCCAGCCTCCGTCGATGGGGATCGCGGTCCCCGTGGTGAATGAAGATGAATCGCCGGCGAGATAGACGGCGAGGGCGGCGACCTCCGACGGCTGGCCGAGTCGGCCGGTCGGCTGGCGGTCGAGAAAGACCTGCTCCGCCTTGTCGGTTCCGCCGAGGACCTTGCCGAGCTCCGCCATTCGCTCGCGCAACGAAGGCGAATCGATGGTGCCGGGGCAGATGGCGTTGCAGCGGATGTGCTGGCGGATGAAATCCTGCGCGACGGCCTTGGTCAGCCCGATGACAGCTGCCTTGGTGGCGCCATAGGCGTAGCGGTTCGGCGCGCCTTTGATCGAGGAGGCGCTCGACGCCATGTTGACGATCGAGCCCGATGTTCCGTTGATCCTGGCGCGGGCGAGCATGCCGGGCAGGAATGCATGGATGGTGCGGTGCATCGACTTGACGTTCAGGTCGAAGGAGAAATCCCAGTCCTTTTCGGCGCAGTCGAGCACCGTACCGTGATGCACATAGCCGGCATTGTTGGACAGGATGTCGATCTCGCCGATCTTGCCGGCATAGGCGTCGACCGCCTCCGTCGACAACACGTCGAGCGTGGTGCGCGACGCGGCGGCGAGGCCCTGAAGTTTCGAGCCGTCGACGTCGGAGGCATGCACGATCGCGCCCTCGGCGATGAAGGCTTCGGCGATGGCGCGGCCGATACCCTGGCCCGCCGCCGTGACGACGGCGATTTTTCCCTCAAGCTGTCCGGGCATGTCCTCTTCTCCTGCCTCAGGCGACGGCCGCAACCATGTGCACGGCGGTGCGGTCGGCGAGAATTTCCTCGCGTTCGACCGCGAAGCCCAACTGGTTGTACCACGCGAGCGCGGGATTAAGCGCGTTCGTCTTCAGGCGGATTTCCGGCAGACCCAGCGCGCGGGCGCGATCGAAGGCGGCAACCATCATCGCGCGGCCGAGACCTGTTCCGGCGGCGCCGGGCACGGTGGCGATCGATTCAAGATAGAGATCTCGCTTGCCGCGGCGCAGAATCAGGGCGCCCGCCGGCGCGCCGTCGCGGCTGCAGACCCAGACCTCGCATTCGGCGAGGATACGGGCGTAATCCCAGTCGAGCGGCATCGGCTGCGTGCCGAGCGCGGCGCGGGTGCGCGCATAGGCGTCTGCCTGCAGCTTCTCGACCAGCGTACGGGCTTCCGGCCCGACCCGTTCGAGATGCACGCCGCCCGACTCCATGCGAAGCGGCGTGAGCGTCGAGAGCGCGATGCGCTGGCGGCCATCGGCATCGAAATTTTCGGGCGCCAGCCATTCCTCGAAGGCCTGCTTCACGACCGGCCATTCACGGTCGATCAGGGAATACCAGGCGGTGTCGCGGTTCTCGCCCTTGACCACGGCGGCCTGGCGGAACAGGCCCTCGAACATCATGCCGAACCGCGCCGCGGCGCGCTTCGACGGCTCGTTGCGGTCGTTGCATTTCCATTCGAAGCGCCGGTAGCCGAGATCCTCGAAAACGTGGCGGGCGAAGAGGTAGAAGGCCTCGGTCGTCGCGGGCGTGCGGGCAATCAGCGACGACCAGAATATGTGGCCGATCTCGATCACGCCATTGGCCGTGTCGATGCGCAGGAAGGTCTGCCGGCCGGCGACCTTGCCCGACGCCTTGTCGATGACCGTGTAATAGAGGGGGTCGGCGCTCGCCTCGGCCTTGTCGAGCCAGGGCCGGAAGGCTTCGCGGCTCACCGGCGGAAGCTCCGGCAGCCAGCGGAAACGGGCGTCGGCGTCCTCCATGGTCGAACAGGCGAAAAGGCCGTCGCCGTGTCTCTCGGCCGACAGTCTTTCGAGGCGGACGAAGCGGCCCTCCAGCACCGGAGTATCGGGGGCCTGGCAGCCCTTCCATTGTGTCAGATCGCGCATCGCTCACCTCGCTCGCCCAAGACTGCCTTGGATTGCAAAAAGCGCGGACGAATGCCAGACAGCTGTTCGGATTTTTGCGATTTTCCGGGGGAGAGCATGCTTCACACCGTTGCCGCCTATGACCGTCTTGGCGAGGAGAACGCCTTTGCCGTGCTGGCGCGCGCCACGCAGCTGATGGCGGAGGGGCGGGACATCATCAATCTCGGCATCGGCCAGCCGGATTTCAAAACGCCGGAGCATATCGTCGAAGCGGCGATCAAGGCGCTGCGCGACGGTCATCACGGTTACACGGCGGCGAACGGCATTCTCGCGACCCGCGAGGCCGTGGCGCGGCGCACGTTGACGATGACGGGCATCGAAGTCTCGCCCGAGAGCGTGATGATCATGCCGGGCGGCAAGCCGACCATGTATGCGGCGATCACGCTGTTCGGCGAACCGGGCGCGGAGATCCTCTATCCCGATCCGGGCTTCCCGATCTATCGCTCGATGATCGAGTTCACCGGCGCGACGCCGGTGCCGGTGCCGATCCGCGAGGCAAACGGATTCGCCTTTTCGGCGGAGGAAACGCTGGCGCTGATCACGCCGAAGACGCGGCTGCTGATCCTCAACTCGCCGGCCAACCCGACCGGCGGCGTGACGCCGAAATCGGAGATCGATGCGCTGGTGAAGGGACTGGCGGCGTTTCCCGACGTGGCGATCATGTCGGACGAGATCTACGACATCATGACCTATGACGGCGAGACGATGACCTCGCTGCTGACCTATCCGGAGATACGCGACCGGCTGATCATACTTAACGGATGGTCGAAGACCTGGGCAATGACCGGCTGGCGGCTCGGCTGGTCGATCTGGCCCGACGGGTTGATCGACAAGGTGAGGAAGCTGGCGGTCAATTGCTGGTCCTGCGTCAACGCGCCGGCGCAGTTCGCGGGGATCGCGGCGATCGACGGGCCGCAGGACGCGGTGGCGACGATGATGGCGGCGTTCGACGCGCGGCGCAAGATCGTGGTCGAGAAGATGAACGCGCTGCCCGGCGTGACCTGCGCGACGCCGAAAGGCGCGTTCTATGCCTTCCCGAATGTCAGTGGCACGGGCTGGAAGGCGAAGAAACTCGCCTCGGCGCTCTTGGAGGAGGCCGGCGTGGCGCTGATCGGCGGACCGGATTTCGGCATTCTCGGCGAGGGTTACATTCGGCTGTCATTCGCCAATTCGGCGGAGAACATCGAGAAGGCGATCGAGCGGATCGACGCGTTCCTGACGCGTGGTTGAGAGACCGCGCCGGATCATCTTGATGTCGTCAAGATGATCCGGCGCGTTGATCGCCTGTCATTGTCAAGATAATCTGCCGGCAACGATTCGCGAGGCGGCGGAGCCGGTCATGGCAGCAGTGCAAAAGACCCAGCGGCCCTATCATCACGGCGATCTGCGCGCGGCGCTGATCGCGGCGGCGGAAAAAGAGCTGATCGAGAAGGGCGCAGACGCCTTCTCGCTGCGCGGGGCCGCGAAACGGGCGGGTGTCAGCCACGCGGCGCCGGCGCATCATTTCAGGGACACCAATGCGCTGCTCGACGCGCTGGCCGCCGCCGGCTTCGCGCGGTTGACCGCGGCGATGAAGCAGGAACAGGCCGAAGCGAGCCCCGGCAAGAAGGACCAGTTGACGGCTGCAGGCGTCGGCTATGTGCGGTTCGCGCTGGAAAACCCGGAACTGCTCCAGTTGATGTTCGGCACGTCGCGCAGGAAAGGCGACGACCCGGACCTGGCGCAGCATTCGGAGGCGGCGTTCTCGGTGCTGGTCAACGGCGTCGGCGCGGTGCGTGGCCGCGACGCGTTCAAGGGCGACGCGGGATGGCGCGACGTGGCGGCCTGCTGGTCGATGGTGCATGGCTACGCGCAACTGGCGATCGCCGGCAAGATGGATTTCGTCACAGGGCTCGATTTCGAGCAGCAGCGGGGAGTGATCGAGGATCTCGTGCGCAGGGCGTTGCCGTAAGACAGTTATCGGACCCTGTTACACAAAGCGGGCGATCTTTCAGGAAAGATCGCCCGGCTTCTTCAGACCGCAGAGGGAGGAGCTGGCGGTCTTAAATGTCACCACTGTTTCATGTTGACACGAATCAATTACCCAATCGTTAACATTATCGCGAATACATACAATTCGGATAATCCTTATCCTCCATACATTCGCCGGTGCTGTGCCCAATTTGCAACAGGGCACAATGTTCACGCAAGAATCAGAGCTAACTTTACGTCACGAGCGGATTAAACTGGCGCAATTCGATCTAACCCTGCGTAAGCCGGGCGACGAGACGCGGGCCGGCATCGGAACGCCGGCGCGGATGCCGCGGAAATCCTAGCGCGCCACCGTTTCCGGGCCCATCAGCGCATAGGGCAGGGCCGTCGAAAGCGCCGGCAGGTAGGTGACCAGCACCAGGAAGACGAGCAGCACCGCGACGAAGGGCGCCGCCGCGCGCACGACCTGCATCAGGCTCATGCCGGTGATGCCGGACGTGACGAACAGGTTCAACCCGATCGGCGGGGTGATCATGCCGATTTCCATGTTGACCACCATGATTATCCCGAGGTGGATCGGATCGACGCCGAGTTCCATGGCGATGGGGAAGACGACGGGGGCGACGATCAGCAACAGGCCGGACGGCTCCATGAACTGGCCGCCGAGCAGCAGCAGCAAGTTGACCGCAATCAGGAAGGTGAACCAGGTGAAGCCCGCATCGACCATAACCGAAGTGATCGCCTGCGGGATGCGCTCGGCGGTCAGGACGTGGGCGAACAGCAGCGCGTTCACGATGATAAACATCAGCATGATGATGGTCTTTGATGAGCTGATCATCACCTTGCGTGTGTCGGCGTGGAAGAAGGCGGCGACGAAGTGCCGGCCCATCAGCGCCAGATTGCGACCCCAGACGGGCAGGCCCGCGGCAAGGAAGCGCGGCACGTTCAGCGGGTTGGAGGACGGATCGCGCCATACCGTATAGGCGACCAGCACGGCGACTGAAAGCGCGAAGCCTACCCAGGCGCGGCCGCCCGCGGTGACATTCTCCCAGTCGGCGGTGACGAAGAAGGACAGCACCATCCAGACGAAGAAGAAGGCGAGCGCGTAGACCGTGGCGGAAAAGCCGACGCGCGCCGGCGTGCCGCGCACGTCCTGCTCGCGCAGCCAGCGGCGTCCGGCCATCGGGCCCATGTCGCGATAGACGAAGATGGCGATGAAGAAGGCGTAGACAGCGGCGACGGCGGCGGCCTCGGTCGGCGTGAAGACGCCGCCATAGATGCCGCCGATGATGATGACGATCAGGAACAGACCCCAGCCGGCTTCCTTGCCGCCATTGAGCAATTCGCCGACGCCCTTCCAGTCCTCCGCCGGCAGGTTGCGCATGCGCGCGATGACATAGATGGCGATCATCAGCATCAGGCCGGCGACGAGGCCGGGGATGACGCCGGCCAGGAACATGCGGCCGACGGAAACGTTGGTGGCAGCCGCGTAGACGACCATCACGATCGAGGGCGGGATCAGGATGCCGAGCGTGCCGGCGTTGGCGATGACGCCGGCGGCGAATTCCTTCGAATATCCGACCTGGCGCATGCCGGCGATCGCGATGGTGCCGATGGCGACGACGGTTGCGGGCGACGAGCCGGAGAGCGCCGCGAACATCATGCAGGCAAGCACGGAGGCCATCGCGAGACCGCCGCGGAAATGGCCGACGGCGGCGATGGAAAAACGGATGATGCGCTTGGCGACGCCGCCGGTCGACATGAAGGCGGACGCCAGCACGAAGAACGGGATCGCGAGCAGGGTGTAGTTCTGCGAGGCGGTGAACAGCTGCTGGGCGACCGACGACATCGAATCGTTGGAGAAGTAGGCGATGACGACGATCGAGGACAGGCCGAGCGAGACGGCGACGGGAACGCCGAGGAACAGAAGGCCGAGAACGAGGACGAAGAGAATGGCGGTTTCCATGGCGCGTCAGTCCTTCAGGATGTCTTTGTTCTCGGCGACGAGATCCTCGGCCTCGTGCCCGGCGATGATCAGTTCGCGGTCGCCGCGCCAGATCTCGACAAGCGCCTGCAGGCTGCGGAAGGCGAGCAGGGCGAGGCCGACGGGCAGCATCAGATAGGCGACCCAGCGCTGGACGCGTTCCTGCAGACCGAAGGTTTCCTGCATCCAGCCGGGATAGCGCAGGTCATCGAGACCGATGCCGGTGTTGAACATAAGCGTCCAGTAGCCGATCGCGCCGGACTGGCGGTAATTGGCGACTTCCTTGCCGCCGACGAAACCCAACCAGCCGGCGTGCAGCAGCATCATGGCGTACAGCACGCAGCATAGCGCACCGAAGAGGGCGGCGGCGCGGAAGAGGGGCTTCGGGAGGGTGCGGATCAGCGAGTCGACGCCGAGATGCATGCCCTGTTTGACGCCGTAGGACATGCCGAAAAGGATCAGCCATGCGAACAGGATCCGGGTCATTTCGAGGGCGCCGCTCCAGCCGGTGTTGAAGCCGTAACGGGCGACGACCTGGGTGAAGG
>JBAQHA010000882.1:0-1796 GCA_049288075.1 Oricola sp. | reverse complement strand
ATACTGTGATGCGGAAATGGTGGGCGCACATGGCCGACATCATGGCGACCGACGAGAACAACGAGCCGCTGGCGGAAGACCTGCGGCTCGTATTCCACATGGATTGACGCCATGGCCGACAAGCGGCATGTCGCCGTCATCGATATCGGCAAGACCAACGCGAAGCTGGCGCTGGTCGATCTCGGCGAACCCAGGGAAATCGCCGTCCGCAAGCGGCCGAACGCGGTGCTCGCCGGTCCGCCCTATCCGCATTACGACACAGATGCGCTCTGGACATTCATCCTCGACGCCCTGGCGGACATGTATCGCTCGCACGGCGTCGACGCCATCACCGTGACGACGCATGGCGCATCCGCCGCCCTGCTGGACGGGGAGGGCGGGCTCGCGGCCCCGGTGCTCGACTACGAGCATGACGGGCCTGACACGCTGGCCGCGGAATACGGCGCGATCAGGCCGGAATTCGCCGAGACGGGATCGCCACGCCTGCCGATGGGGCTCAATCTCGGCGCACAGCTGTTCTGGCAGTTCAAGGCGTTTCCGGAGATCCGCGAACGGACACGGACGATCGTCACCTACCCGCAGTACTGGGTGTTCCGGCTGACCGGAAAGGCTGTGAACGAGGTCACGTCGCTCGGCTGCCACACCGACCTCTGGCGTCCGCGGGAGCGCCGGTTTTCGTCGCTCGTCGAAAAGGCGGGCTGGAGCGGATTGATGGCGCCGGTGGCCAGGGCCGCCGATTGCATCGGACCGGTTTTGTCCGACGTCGCCGAAGCGACGGGCCTTGGACGGGATACACCGGTCTATTGTGGCATTCACGATTCCAATGCCTCGCTTTACGCGCATCTCGTTTCGCGCGCAGCGCCGTTCGCGGTCGTGTCGACGGGCACATGGGTGATCTCGATGGCAATCGGCGGGCGGACCGTCGATCTCGATCCGGCGCGTGACACGCTGGTCAATGTCAACGCCTTTGGCGACCCGGTGCCCTCCGCGCGCTTCATGGGCGGACGCGAATTCGACCGGATGACAGAGGGCTTTTCGCGCGATCATGACGCTCGGGACGTCGCGACGGTGATGGCAAGTGAAGCGATGTTGCTGCCGTCGGTGGAAACCCGTTCCGGGCCGTTCCAGGGGCGGGAGCATCACTGGTCGGTCGACGAAACGTCGCTGACCGGCGGTCAGCGCTTCGTTGCGGTCTCCTGCTATCTGGCGCTGATGACGGCAACCGGGCTCGACATGATCGGCGCGGAGGGCGAAACGGTTGTGGAGGGACCGTTTGCCGACAATCGCGTCTATCGCGACATGCTCGCCGCTGCGACCGGACGCCGCGTGACCGCCGTCGCCGGGACCGGCACGAGCATCGGCGCGGCGCTGCTGACGGCGGACGGTCCGAAGATCGTTCGCGATTGTGCGTCCGAAAGCACCGACGCACCAAGCGCCATGCGCGACTACGCGGCGGCATGGCGCAAGAGGATCGAGGCCTGACGCTTCGGTGATTTGTCGATCTGTTCGAACGGAACGCGCTGCCTAATCTTTAGGCTTTCAGCGCGGCTGCTTATATGATTTGCTGCGCTGCAAAAGAACGGGCCGCGGGCCCATAATAGAATTCTGGGCGGCAGTGCATGCGACTTTGGGTCAGGAATCCGCTAGCCATCCTGGCGGAGAACGCCGGTGGCGGTCTCGTTATCGAGGACAGCCGGATCGTCGAACTGGTCCCGGCCGGAAAACAGCCGTCGCAGCCGGTCGACGAGACCTTCGACGCCAGCCGCCACGCGATCATTCCGGGCCTGGTCAACACG
>JBAQHA010000881.1:0-6284 GCA_049288075.1 Oricola sp. | reverse complement strand
TTCGCAAAACGCGAGAGGACAGTGCGCGGATTGCGATGTTCCCCGACCCGCGATGCTTGGCTACGGTTGGTGCGGGAGGAACACCTATGCAACTGACCGACGCCGAGCGAAACATGCTGGACGGCGGCGAGGGCGCGGCGAAGGCGCGGGCGATGGATCTGCTCGTGCGCTACGGCGAGGCGCTCGGCGCGGAACGACTGGTCGAGGTGACGAATGTCGCCGGCACATGGTCGTCGACCACTCCCTGGGTGCAGGCCGATCTCGACCGCCCCGACGATTTCGACACGATCTTCTCGCGCTTCAATCTCGATTCCGACGAGACGGTGGAAACGCCGGACGCGGCCGTCTCCACCTGCCAGCTCATTCACGGGCTCGATACGCGCAACTACAAGCTTCAGGGCTACACCGACGAACAGGCGGATCTGCAGCGCAAGTCCGAGGCCTTTTTCGGCAAGCGCGGCGTGCAGTGGATGTCGACCTGCACGCCGTACCAGGTCGGCAACGTGCCGGTGATGGGCGAGCATTGCGCCTGGATGGAAAGTTCGGCGGTGGTCTACTGCAATTCCGTGCTCGGCGCGCGCACCAACACCGAAGGGCGCGAGTCGACCGGCGCGGCCTCGATCACCGGGCGCATTCCCTATTGGGGCTTCCATCTCAAGGAGAATCGCAGGGCGACCCACCACGTTTCGATAGAAATCCCGGTCGACACGATGATGGACTGGGGCCTGATGGGCTACGCGATCGGCGAAATGGTGATGGAGGACGTGCCCGTCCTCGACGGCATCGCGACAGTGCCGCGGCCGATGTATCTCAAGCATTTCGGCGCGGCCGGGGCGTCGTCCGGCGGGGTCGAGATGTACCACATCCCCGGCGTGACGCCGGAGGCGCGCGACGTCGCCGAGGCGCTCGGCGGGATGAGGCCGAGACACACGCACAGCTACGGCGCCGCCGAACGGCGCAAGGCTTGGGACAACCTCAATTCAGGCGCGCGCTCGACCGACGTTGATTTCGTCATGCTCGGCTGCCCGCACAACTCGGCCGAACAGATGTGGCGCATCGCCTCGATGCTCGACGGCAGGACCATCAGCGCCAACACGCAACTCTGGGTGCACACGCCGCGCCAGATCCGCCAACTCTGCGACGAGAACGGCTACACGGCGGTGATCGAGTCGGCGGGCGGGCATGTCATGTCCGACAGTTGCCCGGCGATAAACCGGGCGCTGCCGCCGGGAACCGAGGTGATCGCCACCGACAGCTGCAAGCAGGCGCATTACCTGCCGGCGATCACCGGCAAGCAGTGCTGGTTCGGTTCGGTCGAACATTGCATCGACGCCGCGATCACCGGGCGGTGGGACGGGAGGCTCGATGGCTGAGGTTCTGGAAAAGATCGTCCTGAAGGGCCGCACCGTCGTCGGCGGCGTCACCGAGGGCGAGGCCTTCGTCACCCGCGAGACGATTTCGGGCTGGGGCGGAATCGACGCCAGGACTGGCTCGATCACGGAGCGCCGGCACGAGAAGGTCGGCCAGTCCTTTGCCGGCAAGATCCTTGTGTTTCAGGGCGCCAAGGGGTCGTCCGGCTGGTCGCATTATTTCCATATGACGCGGCTGCTGCACACCGCGCCGAAGGCGATGCTGTTCACCGTGACGACGGCGAAGGTCGCGCTCGGCGCCGTGGTCACGCGGGTGCCGTCAATGACGGATTTCGACCGCGACCCGCTCGATCTGATCGAGGACGGGGACTGGGTCCGCGTCGACGCTGATGCCGGCGTCGTCGAGATTACCAAACGCGGCTCTTCCGGCGGTTGATCCGCCGCGGGGCCGTATTGGCGAATTCAATCAGTAGGAGGAGAAACACTGATGACAGGGAAAATACCGAAACTGCTCGCTCTGGCGGCCGTGGCGGCCATCGCCGTGACGCCGGCCGGCGCCAGGGAACTTGTCTACGGGTCATGGCTCGGCAACAACAACGCCACGAACACCAAGGCGCTGGAACCGTATTTCGAGATGGTGAAGGAAGCCACGGGCGGCGAAATCGAGTGGAAACTCGTCGGCGGCGGCCAGTTGGCCAACGGACCGGGGACGCCGGAAGCCGTCGGCTCCAACGTGATGGACGCCGGCCTCGTCATGGCGCCCTACCAGCCGCGCATGTTGCCGGCCACCAACCTGATCTTCAGCCAGTCCCTGACCGGCAACGATTATCTCGCCTCGGTCGGCGCGATGAACGAGGCCGTGATGCTGGGCTGCCCGGAATGCCGCGACGAATACGAGCGCGCCAATGCGGTCGCCTTCGCGGGATACGGCACGTCGCCCTATCTCCTGATGTGCCGCGGCGACGTCGCGTCGATCGACGACCTGAAGGGCAAGAAGGTGCGCGCCTCGGGCGGCGGCGTGAACATCACCGAACTGTTCGGCGGCACGCCGGTTTCGATGCCCCCGTCGGATGCGACGGCGGCGCTGGAACGCGGCACCATCGATTGCGTGATGGGCGCCGTGGCCTGGCTCACCAGCTACGGCTACATGGACGTCACCGACAGCGTGATCCAGGCTCCGCTCGGCATGGGCGGTCCGCCGATGATGATGTATGTCAATCGCGACCAGTGGAAGGAGATGACGCCCGAGCAGCGCAAGGCGCATATCGAGCACGCGCCCGACCTCATCACGATGGAGACCTTCGACGCCCAGATCGCGGTCGATGCGGCAACGGTCGAGAAGGCCAAGGCGAAGGGGATAAAATTCACGGAGGGCGGCGCGCCGTTCGATGACATCATGGGCCAGCGCGACAAGATCCAGTACGGCCTCAATGTCGAGAACGCCGCCACGGCCGGCGTGAAGGACCCGAAGGCCATTCTCGACGCCTATCTGGCGGCCTACGAGAAATGGAAGGGCATCATCAAGGACGAAGTCGGCGACGACCGGGCGAAGTTCCGCGAGGCGCTGTGGCGCGAGGTCTACTCCAAGGTCGATCCCGAAGCCCTGTAATGGAAACAGCGCGGCGGGACTGGTCCCGTCGCGCTGTCGATTTCCGGCCGAACGTGAAAGCGTTCGGCCTTTTTTCATTCCGGGAACGGGTTCAGCCGAGCGTCGGCATGGTGAACTGCGCGTCCGCGCGCTGTCCCGTAGGCCAGCGCGTGGTGGTCGTCTTGATGCGAGTGTAGAAACGGACGCCCTCCATGCCGTGCATGGCGTGGTCGCCGAAGATCGAGGCCTTCCAGCCGCCGAAGGAGTGGAATGCCATCGGCACCGGGATCGGCACGTTGATGCCGACCATGCCGACCTCGATGTCCTGCGAAAACGCGCGCGCCGTGTCGCCGTCGCGGGTGAAGACGGCGGTGCCGTTGGCGTATTCGTGGCCGTGGATCAGGTCGACGGCGTCCTGGTAGGAGTCGCGGCGCACCACCGAAAGGACGGGCCCGAATATCTCGTCGCGATAGATCGACATGTCGGGGGTGACATGGTCGAACAGCGTACCGCCGACATAGTAGCCGTTCTCGTAGCCCTGCATCGGCTGGTGGAAGCCGCGGCCGTCGACGACCAGCTTCGCGCCTTCGCTTTCGCCGGCGTCTATGTAGCCCTTGACCTTGTCCATATGCTGCTTCGTCACCAGCGGACCCATGTCGGACGCCTTGTCGGATGCCGGGCCGATCTTCAGCGCCGCGATCTTCGGCGCCAGCTTCTCGATCAGCGCGTCGGCGACCGCGTCGGTGACGGGGACGGCGACCGAGATCGCCATGCAGCGCTCGCCGGCCGAGCCGAAGGCCGCGCCCATCAGGGCGTTGGCGGCCATGTCGAGATCGGCGTCGGGCATGACGATCATGTGGTTCTTGGCGCCGCCGAGCGCCTGGACGCGCTTGCCGTTGGTGACGCCGGTGACGTGGATGTATTTCGCGATCGGGGTCGAGCCGACGAAGGAGATCGCCTTGACGTCGGGGTGATGCAGCAGCGCGTCGACGGCGACCTTGTCGCCCTGGACGACGTTGAATACGCCGGCGGGCAGGCCGGCCTCGGTCAGCCATTCGGCGATCAGCAGCGACGGCGACGGATCGCGCTCCGACGGCTTGAGAATGAAGGTGTTGCCGCAGGCGAGCGCCACCGGGAACATCCACATCGGCACCATGGCCGGGAAGTTGAACGGCGTGATTCCGGCGACGACGCCGAGCGACTGGCGGATCGAGTGGGTGTCGACTCCGGTGCCGACGCTTTCGGAGAACTCGCCCTTCAGGAAGGTCGGCGCGGCGGTAGCGAATTCGACCACTTCCAGTCCGCGCGTCACTTCGCCCAGCGCGTCGTCATGGGTCTTGCCGTGTTCGGCGGAGATCGCTTCGGCCAACCGGTCGGCGCGTTCCCAGAGAATGTTCTTGAACCTGTCGAGGATGCGGGCGCGACGCAGGGCGGGCGTCTTCGACCATTCCGGCCACGCGGCCTTGGCCGCGGCGACGGCGGTCGCGACGTCCGCCTCGGTGGCGAGCACGACGTCCTTCTCGCTTTCGCCGGTGGCGGGATTGAAGACGGGCTGGGTGCGCACGGATGCGCCTTCGGTGCGGCTGCCTGCGATGTAATGGGCGATCTTCGACATGGGAGTTCCTCCAGCAATCCTTGTTTGGGCTGGCTCGGTATCCCATGGCAATTTCGTCATAACAATGCGATAGTTCTCAAACTTGTTATGCACCAATGCATAGGGACCAAGATGAACTGGGAAGACGGACGGCTGTTCCTGGCCGTGGCGCGGGCGGGCCAGATGCTCGGCGCGGCGAAGGTGCTGGGCATCAACCAGGCGACGCTCAGCCGGCGCATGGCTTCGCTGGAAAGATCGCTCGGTGTTAACCTGCTGATACGGCGCGCGACCGGATGCGAACTGACGGAGGACGGCGAGGCGCTAGCCGCGTCGCTCGAACGCGTCGAGGCGGAATTCATGCAGGCGCAATCGGCCTTCACGCAGGCGGAGATGCAGGTTACGGGCACCGTGCGCATTGGCGCGCCGGACGGATTCGGCGTCTCCTTCCTCGCGCCGCGACTGGCCGAATTCTCCAATCGTCACCCTATGCTTACCATTCAGCTCGTGCCGGTGCCGCAGGCCTTTTCGCTGTCGAAGCGCGAGGCGGACATCGCGGTGATGGTCGGGCGGCCGGAGCAGGGCCGCCTGATCGCGCAGAAACTGACCGATTACACGCTCGGTCTCTACGCCTCGCGCGGTTACGTCGACGCCAACGGCCTGCCGGCCTCGACCGAGGATCTGCGCGCGCATCGCCTCGTCGGCTATGTGGAAGACCTGATCTATGCGCCGTCGCTCAACTACGCGACGTCGTTCTGGCCGGGCTGGCGGTCGCGGATCGAGATTTCGAGCGCGACCGGGCAGTTGGAAGCCGTGCGCGCGGGCGCCGGGATCGGCGTGCTGCACGACTATCTCGCCGCAGGCCATCGCGATCTCGTGCCGGTGTTGCCGGACCTGTCGGCGCAGCGGGCCTACTGGATCGTCCATCACGAAAGCCTGCGCGGGCTGGCGCGCATCAAGGCGGCGACGGCGTTTCTGGCGGAAGCGGTGAAGGCGGAGGCGGACAGGTTCGTGCGGACGGCGTGAGCCGCCCGCACGGGATCGTTCACAGCATCTGGCCGCCTGAGACCTCGATGCGCTGCGCCGTCATCCAATTGTTCTCGCCGGTGAGCAGGCTGGACACCGCGCCGCCGATATCGTCGCGCAGGCCGGTGCGGCCCATCGCCGTCAGCGAGGCGATGTGGCGGTTGACCTCTGGGTTGTCGCGCACCGTTCCGCCGCCGAAATCGGTCTCGATGGCGCCCGGCGCGATCGCGTTGACGGCAATGCCGCGCGGCCCCAGTTCCTTCGCCATGTAGCGCGTCAGCACTTCCACCGCGCCCTTCATCGTCGCATAGGCCGCATAGCCGGGCAGGGTGAAGCGGGCGAGGCCGGTGGACAGATTCACGATCCGCCCGCCGTCTGCGACTACCGGTACGACACCGCTGCAGTTCCAGAAGCAGTTGCGCCTGGTGGAAGCGCGGCGGCTCCTGCTCGGCAACGACTACTCCGTGTCCGGCGCCGCCTTCGAGGTCGGCTACGAAAGCCCGACCCAGTTCAGCCGCGAATATTCCCGGCATTTCGGCCAGTCGCGGCGCGCCGACAAGACGCTGCAAAAGTCCGGCGCGGTGGAGCTTGCCGGCGAGAACTGGGGGTGAGGAGCGGTCCGATGTCAGCGATTGCCCACGATGGCGATCTCACCCTCCGTCATCCTCGGGCTTGACCCGAGGACCCATTCCGTGAAGTCGCCGTTTGG
>JBAQHA010000880.1:0-2674 GCA_049288075.1 Oricola sp. | reverse complement strand
GACAACATCGTCCTGCCCGGCCTGCCGGGACTCGAGAGCCTCGGCATCCGGCCGACGGCGATCGGCGAGGTGCTGACGCGGGATCTTTAGGGCGGGCTTCTCAGAGCGGCGAGAGCGCACTTACCTTTTCCCAGCAACCCGGGATGACGTCTGGATTTCCTTGGAAAGCCGACATCCGCGAACGCGGCATCAAAGTCGCAGGATGACCCTAGGCGGAAATCAGTGCTCTGCTCAAATAGAAGTGAAGGGTGCAGGAAGCGGATATCCTAATTCATAGTCGCGTAAGACAAATAGTGCGGCCGCGTTGCCGCGCGGCGACGCCTAAACTTGCAAGGCCGAAGGCAAACAGGGCAAGGGCCGCCGGCTCGGGAACGTTGATCTGGTCAGCGATCCGGAATACCGAGATGCCGAACATCTCGGGGACCGGCACTTCAAGAGTCGAAAAGGCGCCGGTGAATGACATTCCGTCGAAGCCGACGCTCCGCAGTTCGCCGCCGGCCAGGTAGTAGAGGATATCCGAAGTGGAGTCGTAGCTGATGCCGGACATCTCGGGGACCGGCACTTCGAGAGTCGAAAAGGCGCCCGTGAATGACGTTCCGTCGAAGCCGACGCTCCGCAGTTCGCCGCCGGCCAGGTAGTAGAGGATATCCGAAGTGGAGTCGTAGCTGATGCCGGACATCTCGGGGACTGGCACTTCGAGAGTCGAAAAGGCGCCCGTGAATGACGTTCCGTCGAAGCCGACGCTCCGCAGTTCGCCGCCGGCCAGGTAGTAGAGACTGGTGATGGGGCCGGCGGTGGCCGCTCCCGACGAAAAAGCCAACAGCAACATCGAGACGACCCAAGAAAGACTTTTGATCCTTAGCATCGGTTCCTCCCCCTGCTTGTGAACCCCGCTGCTGATGCCGAAACCGGCGCCAGATTTCCCTGATTGCTAACACTGCAATTTCCGGACCAAATGTCCAAGTTGGTGCAATTCGGAAATATTGCCGAATGAACGCCTAGCGCAGAGATAGAACGGCTCGGCGCACGCCACCCGGTTCCGCACGTCAAGCGATTGAAATGGCCGGAAAACTACACGATCTGATAAGGTGGCCATCGACCGCGCTTAGAAGGTATCGACTATTGCACCCCCTGCGACAGACCTGGGACAGCGCCAAGGGACCCTGGGCTGTAAGGAAAACTGACGGCGTGACGATGCCGAATTCTGGATCTGGCACGATCCGGTCATTCGCGGGAGAGCCGTGGGTGTCCGCTCTGCCTCGGTGAAGCGACATCGAAGGCTCGCTCGCCCGGAATCACCCTGGTCGACTCACCGCCCGCCTCCGGTTTTAAAACTGGCCGCACCGATGCGCCATCATCTTCAGGCGTTGCTGGCGGAACGTACGATGACACGAGCGCATTCTATGGTCGTGGGGCACCGTTGAGGCGGACTGCGAATTGCCCGCGTCCGTGGGAAACTGGGCCGGGACCGGCTTCAACAGCAAAGGGACGAACAATGGCAACGGCCAAGAACACGATCTGTCTATGGTACGACAAGGACGCCGAGGCTGCGGCCCGCTTCTACGCCGAGACTTTTCCGGACAGCTCGGTGGGGCCTGTCTATCATGCGCCCAGCGACTACCCCTCCGGCAAGGCGGGCGATGTGCTGATGGTCGAATTCACCGTCGCCGGCATTCCCTGTCTCGGCCTCAACGGCGGGCCCACGTTCAAACACAACGAAGCCTTTTCGTTCCAGATCGCCACGGACGATCAGCAGGAGACCGACCGCTACTGGAACGCCATCGTCGGCAATGGCGGGCAGGAAAGTGCCTGCGGCTGGTGCAAGGACAGATGGGGCATCTCCTGGCAGATCACGCCGCGCGTTCTGATGGAGGCGATGGCTGCCGGCGGCGACGAGGCAAAACGCGCGTTTGAGGCGATGATGGACATGACGAAAATCGACGTCGCCGCGATCGAGGCGGCGCGGCGCGGCTGATGGAGGAGGCCGCGCCGGAGCCTCTCTATGCGCTGGGCGGACTGCAGATCTACAGCTACAAGCAGCTTCTGGAACTGGTGATGAACCACGCCGGGCTCCAGCCGCGCCTCATCCACTGCCTTTCGCGGTGTGGGACGCAAAAACGACACTAAGGTCACGCCTAGCCCCGCAATAGACATCAGCGCCTGCCAAAACTAAACTCGAATTCTTGTGAGCAGGTTGAGCAGACGTGATGGCGGAACTCAGAGATCCTTGGAACCCCACATGGACCGAAGTCCGGGAATGGGCGTATGAGCATGATGCCGACGAGCCATGCCAGGACTGGGATTTGTCACTTTTGTGGCGAGGGTATGAAGACCTCTATCTCGAACTGGCGGCGGACGACCGGTGCCCCAAGAGCCAGTTCTTCCTCTCTCTTCTGTATCTCATAGTTGGAGATCACATCCGGAAAGGGACGGATCACGAGACCCTGTTCAGCCTAAGAGCGTTTCTTGCAAAGGCCGATGCATTCAACAGCAAGGCTTTGCAGAAATGGAAGGATCGCTCCAACGAACTCCTCCGCCATCCCGACAAGTTCAACTATCAACAATGGTGCGCCGGCGGTCTCGCATCTGAGCAATAATTCGCCACCGGGCACACCAATGTCACTCCGCCCGCTTCTCGCAGCGGAACAGCAGCTTGTCCTCTGCCGCGTAGCGC
>JBAQHA010000879.1:0-4174 GCA_049288075.1 Oricola sp. | reverse complement strand
ACGACCGCGCCGGCGAGCATCTGGCGCGGCGACGCAGCCCGGCTGGCGCGCCCCGGCTTGGCGATCAGCGCGGCGGACGAGCGCGGAATCCGTACCGAGAAGACCGTTCCCTTCTCCGGCTTCGATCGCATCTCGATGGAGACGCCAAGCACGCGCGATATGCGGTCGACGATCGACAGGCCGAGGCCGAGGCCCGAGGCGATGCGCGCGCCTTCCGAAAGGCGCTCGAATTCGCGGAACACGGTTTTCGCCTTTTTCGACGAGATGCCGATGCCGGTGTCGCAGACGCAGATCAGCGCGTCCTTGCCGGTGCGCCTGACCCCGACCAGCACCTTGCCGGTCCTGGTGTATTTCAGCGCGTTGGAAACGAGGTTCTGCACAAGGCGGCGCAGCAGGTTTCGGTCCGATTCCACGACGATGGAGGATGGGACGACGATGAAATCGAGACCCTTCTCTTCGGCCATCGGCTGGAAATCGGTCTTCACCTGCGCCAGCAGGTCCCCGAGCGAGAACACCGAGGGGCTCGGCGTCATCGCGCCCGCGTCGAGGCGCGAAATGTCCAGCACCGCGCCGATGATGTTTTCCACCGCCTGCAGCGAGGAATCGATCTTGATCGCGATCTCGCGCTCGGTCGAGCGCTTCGAGGCGGTGCGCTCGACCAGCGAGGAGGTGTAAAGCCGCGCCGCGTTCAGGGGCTGCGAGATGTCGTGGCCGGCGGCGGCGAGGAAGCGCGTCTTGCCGAGATTGGCCTCCTCGGCCAGCGCCTGCGCGCGGGCGAGTTCGCGGTTGACGTTCATCAGTTCGGCCGTGCGCGCGGCCACCCGGTGCTCAAGGCTCTCCTTTGCCCGCTGCAGCGCCTCGTCGGCCTCCACGCGGCCGGTGATGTCGGTATAGGTGACGACGAGGCCGCCGTCGGGCATCGGGTTCGACCGGATTTCGAGGATGCGCCCGCCGCGCTTCATCGGCAACTGCCAGGCGCGCTTGAAGCCGGTGATGTTCTCGACCGCCGTAAACGCCATTTCCGCGTCGATCTGCTTGTCGTCGACCAGCCGCTCCATGATCATCTTCATCGGATAGCCGAACTGGCCCATGTCGCTCGGCAGGCCGAGCAGCGCCCGGAACTGCGTGTTCCAGTTGGTGAGCTTCAGGTTCTTGTCGAACACCGATATGCCCTGGTCCATCTGGTTGAGCGCCATTTGCAGCAGGTCGCGGTTCTGTTGCAGCGCTTCCGATGCGTCGTCGAGGAGTTGCACCGTCTCGCGCGACGACGCGCCGTCCTTTTCGAACAGCAGCGAAAGCACCAGCCGCGCCGACGACGAGCCGACGGCCGAGGCGAGGATCTGCTCGGCATAGCGGACGACCGAGATGTCCGTCATCTGGCGGCCGTCGAGCACGCGGCCCTCGCGCTCCTCGAAGGCGGCAAACGCGCGTTCGGTCCGTGCGCGCCCGACGTAACGGCTGAGCGTCGCCTTCAGGTCGTTGATGGTGATCGTCGTGCGGAACCGGCGCAGCTTGACGCCCTGCGGCTGGTCGCGCGGCACGAAGGTGATCGCCTGCAGCCGTTCCAGCGGCGACTGCGCGCGCGACAGCGAGCCGAACACCAGGAACACGATATTGGCCAGCAGGCTCCAGAACACGCCGTGGTTCAGCGGTTCGGCGACCATCCCGAACAGCGCCTGCGGCTTCAGCATGGCGATGCCGAAGACGCCCTCGCGGATGAACGGCGTGTCGGGGTCGAGGATCGTCGGCAGCAGCAGCGTATAGGCCCAGACGACGAAACCGGTGCCCATGCCGAGGATCGCGCCGCGGGCGTTGGCGCCACGCCAGAACAGGCCGATCACCAGCGCGGGCGCGAATTGCGCCACGGCGGCAAACGACAGCAGGCCGATCGCGGCGAGCTGCGTCGTGTTGGCGGCGGCCCGGTAATAGGCGAAGGCTGCGATCAGCATGATGAAGATCGACACGCGCCGGATGTTCAGGATGACCCGCGTCCAGTCGCCCGAATCCGTCCGCAGGCGGTTGCCGAAGCGCCATAGCAGCAGTGGGATCACCAGGTCGTTGGAGATCATCACCGCGAGCGCGACCGACGCGACGATCACCATGGCGGTAGCGGCAGACAGGCCGCCGGTGAACGTCATGAAGGCGAGGAGGTCGTGCCCCGCCGCGAGCGGCAGCGCCAGCACGTAGGAATCTGGCGCGACCTGCGGCCCGAGATTGACCATGCCCGACACCGCGAGCGGCAGCACCAGCAGGTTGATGACGACCAGGTAAAGCGGGAACATCCAGCGCGCCCGGCGCAATTCCGTGTCGGAGCGGTTCTCCACCACCGTGACGTGAAACTGGCGCGGCAGGGCGAGGATCGCGGCCGAACTGAGCAGCGTCATGACGGCCCACGTCGTGATGTCGTTGCCCCGCGAAATCGCGTGGATGATCCTGTCGTCGCTGCGCAGCGCCTCGATGACCGGCCCGGCGCCGCCGAACATGAAGAACACGACGGCGAGGCCGACGATCAGGAACACCGCGATCTTGACCGCCGACTCCAGGGCCACCGCGAGGATCAGGCCGTCCTGGTGTTCGGTTGCGTCCGCATGGCGCGTCCCGAACAGGATGGCGAAGACGCTGAGCAGGATCGCGACGATCAGCGAGATGTCGACATGGAAGGTCGACTGGTCGGTCCCGAACACGTCGTAATGGCTGACCATCAGCGTGACCGAGTCCGAAATCGCCTTCAATTGCAACGCGATATAGGGAACCGTTCCGACCACCGCGATCACCGCGGCAAGCGCCGCCACCCAGGCGTTCTTGCCGTAGCGCGAGGCGAGGAAATCGGCGATCGAGGTGATCTTTTCCGCCTTCGACAACCGCACCATGCGTTCGATCAGCCGATAGCCCAGGGTGAAGACGAGGATCGGGCCGAGATAGATGGTGAAGAACTGGAATCCGCTCTGCGCGGCGATGCCGACCGAGCCGAAAAAGGTCCACGACGTGCAGTAGACCGCGAGGCTGAGCGCATAGATGTTCGGCCGCGGCACGTTTGACGGACCGCCGCGCGATCTGCGGTCGCCATAGGCGGCAACCGCGAACAGCAACGCCAGATAGCCGAGCGCGACGATGATGATCAGGCCGCCCTGCATTGGTCCTCCCGTGCAACGGCGCCATTGAAGCAAAACCGCTTCGCGCTGTCCAACATGCCTCCTTTATTGCGAATTGTGGCGAGTTAACAATATCGCCGCTTTGGTATACCGATTAAGCTGGCATCATGCGAATGACGCGGCCCGATCGTCAACGAGCAAGCCGGAGGAGCCCCCATGCTCAATGAATTCAAGGAATTTATCGCAAAAGGCAATGTCATGGATCTTGCCGTCGGCGTGATCATCGGCGGCGCCTTCGGAGGCATCGTCACCTCGTTGACCGACGACGTCATCATGCCGATCGTCGGCGCCGTCTTCGGCGGCTTCGACTTCTCCAATTTCTTCATTCCGCTGGCGTCCGGCGTGACCGCCGGCACGCTGGCCGCCGCGCGGGAGCAGGGCGCCGTGCTCGCCTATGGCAATTTCATCACCCAGGTCATCAATTTCCTGATCCTCGCCTGGATCATCTTCCTGATGGTCAAGGGCGTGAACAGCCTGCGCCGCAAGGACGAGCCGGCGCCGGAAGTGCCAGCCGCGCCGCCGGCCGATGTCGCACTGTTGACAGAAATACGCGATCTCTTGAAGAAATAGCACTGCCCGCTTCGGCGTGCTTCGACCCCGGCCGTCCGGCCGGGGTTTTTGTCTGCCCTTTTCAGCGGGATCGCGCCATGAACCAGTCTTCCGGATCGCTCGACAGTTTCGCCCTGCGCAGGCAGGCGGTCGAGGCGCCGCCGAGCGGTATCGTCGCCGTCGTCGATCATGCGCGCACCCGCGAGGGCCTGATCCCGCTCTGGGTCGGCGAGGGCGATCTCCCGACGCCGGAATTCATTTCGCGCCCGGCCGCCGACGCGCTTCTCGGCGGCGAGACCTTCTACACCTGGCAGCAGGGCATCCCCCCGCTGCGCGAGGCGCTGGCGCGCTACTTCGGCCGCCATTTCGGGATCGCGAGCGGGCCGCGGGACTACATCGTCGTAGGATCGGGCATGCAGGCGATCCAGTTGGCGATCCAGGCGGTCGCCGGCGCCGGCGACGAATGCGTCTAT
>JBAQHA010000878.1:0-3026 GCA_049288075.1 Oricola sp. | reverse complement strand
TCGGCGCGCCGGAAGGCTTCGGCGCGCGCCATATCCGTCCGAGCGCCACGTTGCGCTACGGCTTCCTGCATTCGGCGGGCTTCACAGAAAGCGGGCTGACTGCAGGCGAGTTGTCAGCCGGCGCACGCACCACCCACATCCTCGACATGCGTCTGCAGGCGACAATGCCTGTCAAAGTCGGCCTTCCCGACATGAAGGTCGAGGTGCGGGGCGGTTTCGACGGCCGAGCGACGCTAGGCGGCAATTTCGATGCGACACTGGCTGGCGTTTCGCTCGGAGAGTCCGGCCCTGGCGGCGACACGTTCGCCGCGGGTGCATTCGTCGGCGCGGATCTCTCGCGCGCGATCAACGGGACGACGTCCTTCTTTGCGTCGACCGAACTCGGCTCGGGCTCCGGCACGGCGTTTCGCGCCGACATCCGGGCAGGGGTCAAGGGAACGTTCTGACTTCCTGGGCCCGGCGCGCTGCATCCAAACCAGCGGCGATATCCGCAATCAGGTCGGCGGTATCTTCCAGGCCGATCTGCAGCCGCAAGACCGCGCCCCCGTAATCGCGCGCCGAGACGGTGCGGTCCGCCATGTTGACCTGAACCGCGAGGCTCTCGTAGCCGCCCCAGGAGTAGCCGAGGCCGAAGATCTCCAGCGCATCGAGAAAGGCTTCCGCCTGTGCGTCGCCGCCGCCATCCATGACGAAGGAGAAGATGCCGCTCGCGCCGGAAAAATCGCGTTTCCAGATCGCATGGCCGGGATGGCTTTCGAGCGCCGGATGCAGGACGGACTTAACGCCCGGCTGGCTCTCCAGCCAATGCGCGATCTCCAGCGCTGACGCCTGATGGCGTTCCAGCCGGACACCCATCGTGCGCAGTCCGCGCAGCACCTGATAGACGTCGTCCGGCCCGGCGCAGACGCCAAGCGTCAGATAGGTTTCCCAAAGCCGGGGCCAGCATCTTTCATTGGCCGACACCGTACCGAGCAGGATATCGGAATGGCCGCCCGGATATTTCGTCGCCGCGTGGATGGAGATGTCCACGCCGTGATCGAGCGGCCTGAAATAGAGCGGCGTCGCCCAGGTGTTGTCGAGCATGGTGACGGCGCCAACGGCCCTAGCGGCAGTCGCGATGGCCGGAATATCCTGCATTTCGAAGGTGTTGGAGCCGGGCGACTCGGTGAACACGACCTTTGTGTTTGACTTGAGGAGCTTGGCGATGCCGGCGCCGATCTCCGGCCGGTAGTATTCAACATCGACACCGAGGCGAGTCAGCATCGTGTCGGCGAAGCGGCGGGTCGGATTGTAGATCGTGTCGACGAACAGTACATGGTCGCCCGCCGACAGGAAGGCGAGCAGTGGCACGGTTACGGCGGCAAGGCCGGAGGGGACGGCGATGGTGCCGGCGCTGCCCTCCAGGCTGTCGATGGCCGAACAGAGGGCGTCCGATGTCGGTGTGCCGCGCGTCCCGTAGGTGTATTTCTGGTTGCGCGTCTTCATCGTCAGCGCATCGGGGAACAGCACCGTCGATGCGTGTACCACGGGAGGATTGACGAAGCCGTGAAACTCGCGCGGATCATGGCCCGCATGCGCCAGCTGCGTGTTGATGCCCATGGATTTCTTGCCGGCCATGCCGCTTTCTCCCTCTAGGTTGGTGACGCATGCGTGACCGATTTCTTGCGCAAAAACAAGGAACCCGCTACTCGGACGGAACGATTGGACCGCCTTTGCCATGAAGCCGCCTGCCGAAACGAAAAAAGACAGTTCAAGCGATACGGTCGCGACCGGACGGATCGGATTTGCTGCCCGGGCCGCGATGACGACGCGCCGCCTGTGGGGCCGCCTGTCCCGACCCGTATCGAGGGACATGCCGCCGGTCTGGTCGGGGCACATGACGTCCTTCGCGGTCGCGTCGACGTTGCTGACGATGCTCGCCGTCGCGCTCGATCCCTATGCGCAACCGTTCGCGCATCTGTCGACGAACGGCGTCCTGCGTTTCATGAGCGAGATCACCGATGCGGCCAAATCGGGCTGGTACATCGTGCCGGCCATCATCATCATCGCCATCATCGGCCTGACCGACTGGCGCCGGCTCAGGACCGCGTCGCGGCGCGCACTGATGAGCGCCTATGGCGAGGCGGCATTCATTCTCGTTTCGATCTCCGTTTCCGGAATTGTCGTCAACATAATCAAGCAGTTCGTCGGCCGCGCCCGTCCGCGCATGGCGGACGAATTCGGCGTCTACGGGTTCTGGCCGTTTCACTTCGACTCGGCGTTCCAGGGCTTTCCCTCGGGCCACGCCGCGACCGCGGGGTCGCTCGCGGTGATTCTGATGCTGTGGCATCCGAAGGCCCGGTGGGCGCTCCTTGCGCTGATGTTCCTGCTGGCCTGCGCGCGCATCCCCGCTGGCGCGCATTATCCTTCAGATGTGGTCGCCGGTTTTTCGCTGGCGGCAATCATGACACTGGCCTTCGCGCGATGGCTGGCCCGCCGCCGGGCGGTGTTCGTATTCGACGGCGACAACCCGTTTCCGCGTCTCATTCGCTGATACTGACGCAGGATACGAATCCAAAGCGCTGTGGGACCTTGTCGTATTGCGGCACAATTATGTCATTCGGCCTTGACGGTGCTGGTAAATTGGCTTTGTCTTGACACCGTGGAGGGAGGCGTCGGGGACAGTCCGCAGTGGGCTGTCGCCTTGTGGCAGTCAGTTTGACTCCCTGGAGCCGATGCTCGTGCCCGTCTTTTGTAACGTGAGCAACGAAGAGGTTGAACTCAATGAAAAAACTGATGCTGACCGGCGTACTGGGCGCAGCGACGATGGCGATCGCCGCCACGGCCGCCTCCGCGGCTACGCTTGATGACGTGAAGGCAAAGGGATTTGTCCAATGCGGCGTGAGCCAGGGTCTGCCCGGATTCTCCAATCCGGATGCAAGCGGCAACTGGAGCGGCATTGACGTCGATCTGTGCCGCGGCGTTGCGGCCGCTATCTTCGGAAATGGCGATGCTGTGAAATTCACGCCGCTTTCGGCGAAGGAACG
>JBAQHA010000877.1:0-2308 GCA_049288075.1 Oricola sp. | reverse complement strand
GCTCTTGCATTTCCGCTGCCGCCATCCGAGAAGGCGTTTGATCCACACGGTTTGACGATGGCAATTTCTCCTCCGCTCCTGCGCGCCGAAAACCTGACGCTGACTTTCGGCGGCAAGCCGCTTTTCGACGACGTCTCCTTTTCGGTTCACGCCGGGGATCGCATCGCGCTGGTCGGCCGCAACGGATCGGGCAAATCAACGCTGCTGAAGATAGCGGCCGGCATCGCCGATTCGACCAGCGGCGAGATCGTCACCGAGCGCAACGCGACCATCCGCTACCTGCCGCAGGACCCGGACCTGTCCGGCTACGAAACCCTCGGCGCCTACGCCCGCGCCGAACTGGGTCCGCTCGACGATCCGTTCCGCGCCGATTACCTGCTCTCCGACCTGGGCCTCGATCCCGAGCGCGCGCCGGCCGGCCTGTCGGGCGGCGAGAAGCGCCGCGCCGCGCTCGCCCGCACGCTCGCGCCCGAGCCCGACATCCTGTTCCTCGACGAGCCGACCAATCACCTCGACCTGCCGGCGATCGAATGGCTGGAAAGCGAACTGGCCCGCTCCCGTTCGGCCATCGTCCTGATCTCGCACGACCGCCGCTTCCTCGAACGACTGTCGCGGCGCACGCTCTGGCTCGACCGGGGCAAGCTGCGCGAAAACAATGCCGGCTTCGCCGAATTCGAGGACTGGCGCGACAAGACACTGGAAGAGGAAGAGCGCGAGCAGCACAAGCTCGGCCGCAAGATCGTGCGCGAGGAGCACTGGGTCACCTACGGCGTCAGCGGCCGGCGCAAGCGCAACATGCGTCGCCTCGGCGAACTGGGGGAACTGCGCAAATCCTTCCGCGAACACCAGAAGCCGGAAGGCGGCGCGAAACTGGCCGCCGCCGACGCGCGCGAGAGCGGCAAGCTCGTCATCGAGGCGAAGGCGATCTCGAAGAGCTACGGAGAACGCAAGCTGGTGAGCGACTTCTCGCTGCGCGTCTATCGCGGCGACTGCATCGGCCTCGTCGGCCCGAACGGCGCCGGCAAGACGACGCTGGTGAAACTCCTGACCGGAGAGCTGGCGCCCGACACCGGCACGGTGCGTCACGGCGCCAATCTCGACATGGCGGTGCTCGACCAGGCCCGCGACACGCTCGAGCCTGACGACACGCTGGAGCATTTCCTCACCGACGGGCGCGGCAGTTCGCTGATTGTCAATGGCGAGCAGAAGCACGTCGCCTCCTACATGAAGGACTTCCTGTTCAAGCCGGAACAGGCCCGCACGCCGGTACGCGAACTCTCGGGCGGCGAGAAGGCGCGGCTGCTGCTGGCGCGCACTTTGGCAAAACCGGCCAACCTGCTCGTCCTCGACGAACCGACCAACGACCTCGATATGGAGACCCTCGACCTCCTGCAGGAACTGATCGCGAGCTTTCCCGGCACGGTCCTGCTGGTCAGCCACGACCGCGATTTCCTCGACCGCACGGTAAGCGCCGTGATCGCGCCCGACGAAACGCGTCCGGGCGAAGGCCGCTGGATTGCCTATGCCGGCGGCTACACCGACATGCTCGCCCAGCGCGGCGCGGTAACCGCGCCGGAAAAAGCGAAGCCATCCGGACCGAAGCCCGCGTCCACACCCGCACTCGCCGAAAAGGCGCCGCCGGCCGGCAAGGCGAAGCTCTCCTACAAGCAGAAATTCGCGCTCGAGACGCTGCCCGGCCAGATCGGGGCGCTGGCGACGGAAATCGCGACCCTGGAAGCGAAACTCGCCGACCCGGCCCTGTTCGTAAAAGACGCCACCGCCTTCAACAAGATCGCCGCCGACCTCGGAAAGAAGCGCGAACGTCACGCCGCTCTCGAAGAGGAATGGCTGGATCTGGAAATGCTGCGCGAGGAAATCGAGGGCGGCTGACGCCAATCACGCGATCGGCTTGCAGCGCTTCCATTCCTCCTGCGGTTGCTCCGACCCGTCGATGAGCCGGTTCACCCGCAGGTCGTCCTCGGCCCACAACTGCATCCGCACGTCATGCGTCTCCTCCGGGTCGCCGACCGGACCGACATAGCGGAAGGCGTGGCGGGCGTATTCGCCTGTGATTTTCGCGCCCGAAGGAATGCGGATACTGGTCCCGTCGATCGTCATCGTGCGGCCGTCCGGCGCGCACCAGTCGCCGTCGACCGAATCGGCGTGGGCCGGAACCGCGATTAGAGCGGTTCAGGTTTTGACGGAAGCGTATCCTGCATTTGCGAGATAGTTGCTGCATTCGGTTGGTTGGATCGTCGAGACGAGATGGCCGACATGGCGCCAGGTATCGTCGATGGTGCGCTTCTGA
>JBAQHA010000876.1:0-9757 GCA_049288075.1 Oricola sp. | reverse complement strand
TGGCGGCCGAGGCGCTGGTGGCGCATCGCCTGCTTGTGGACCTTGGAGACGAGCGGACAGGTGGCGTCGAGATAGAACATGTGGCGGTTCTCGGCATCGGCCGGCACCGATTTCGGCACACCATGGGCGGAGAAGACGACCGGCTTGTCCTTATGTTCCGGCGGGATGTCCGACAGTTCCTTGACGAAGACCGCGCCGCGCTCGCGCAGTCCGTCGACGACGAAGCGATTGTGCACGATTTCGTGGCGGACATAGACCGGCGCGCCGTATTTCTTCAGCGCCAAGACGACGATCTGGATCGCCCGGTCGACGCCGGCGCAGAAGCCGCGCGGCTCGCACAGGCGGATGGTCAGCGGCGGTTTTGCGGAGATGTTCATGGGGCTGATTAGGGAGCGCGACGCGCGGGTGTCAAGCGGAACGCAGCCGCCGCCACAGGAACACGCCGGATACCGCCGCCAGCGCCAGCGCCAGCCCGTACCAGGTCATGGCATATTGCAGGTGGCTGTTGGGCAGGTCGATATTGGTGACGCCGCCGACCGGCAGCTTCGACGGATCGGCATAGGGCGCGGCGTCGACGAAGAGCGGCAGCACCCTCTCGCCGGACACTCCGACGGCAGACGCCATCGCGCCGAGGTCCTTCCAGTAATACTCGTTCCTGTCCGGATCGTTGTCAGGCACCAAGAAGGATGGTTTTGCGGCAAGCGGCAGCCGCGCGAGGCCCTCGATATGTTGCGAACCCGTGGCCGCGCTCTCCGGCCGGGTCGCCGGGTCCTTGCGGTCGTAGGGCACGAAGCCGCGATTGACGAACAGGAGCGAGCCGTCGGCGAGGCGCAGCGGCTGGTAGACGTTCCAGCCGGACGCGCCCTGCCATGTCGACAGCACGTGTTGTTCCGTGCCGGGCACGAATTCGCCGTCGGCTGTCACCGGCAGATATTCGACGTCCTCGGCGGCCCTGATGCGGGCGAGCACGTCGGCGAGCGGGATCGGCGCGGCGTGGATGCGGGCGTCTATCGTCGCCAGAAGGTTCTCCTTCCAGGCCAGCCGGCGCAGCTGCCAGTTTCCGAGCGAGATCAGGATGGCCAGTGCGACAAGCGTCGACACGACGAGAATCCAGGGAAAGCCCCTCGCCTTCGCGGCCGTCGCGGCATCCTTGTGTTCAACTTCCAAAGCGGTCTCCCAAAAAGCGAAAGGGCGATCGTGAAGACCGCCCCCTCTACCTCGATGATTTGCCCGGCTCAGCCGTGCGCGATCGGCGCGCCCCACGAACCCCAGACATAGATCGTGAAGAACAGGAACAGCCAGACGACGTCGACGAAGTGCCAATACCAGGCGGCCGCCTCGAAGCCGAAATGCTGTTTCGGCGTGAAGTCGCCGGCCATGGCGCGCAGCAGGCAGACGATCAGGAAGACCGTGCCGACAAAGACGTGGAAACCATGGAAACCGGTCGCCATGAAGAAGGTTGCGCCATAGAGCGAGCCGGAGAACTCGAACGGGGCGTGCGCGTATTCGTAGATCTGGACGCTTGTGAACAGGATGCCGAGCGCGACGGTGAGCGCGAGGCCCCACTTCAGGCCGGCGCGGTCATCGTGCAGCAGCGCATGATGGGCCCAGGTCACGGTCGTGCCCGACAGCAGCAGGATCACGGTGTTGTAAAGCGGCAGGTGCAGCGGGTCGAGAACCTCGAGGCCCTGGGGCGGCCAGGTTCCGCCGGTATAGGCAAGCCGTGCAAATTCGTGGGCGTCGTTATAGAACAGGCTGGCATCGAACACGGCCCAGAACCAGGCAACGAAGAACATCACTTCCGACGCGATGAACATGATCATGCCGTAGCGCAGATGCAGCGAGACGACCTTGGTGTGGTGGCCCTGATGGGCTTCCTTGATGGTGTCGCCCCACCAGCCGAACATCGTGTAGAGCACGGTCAGAAGGCCGATGAAGAACAGCCAAGGGCTGTTCAGCGGGATGCCGAGCAGGCCGAACTCGTTGCCCTTCAAGGCCTGCATCCAGCCAATGCCGCCAATCGCCATCAGCAGCGCGCCGATCGAACCGATGAGCGGCCACGGGCTCGGATCGATGATATGATAATCATGATGTTTGGTATGTGCGTCGGCCATGTGGCTATCCCCGATTACTGTATGGTTTGCGTGACTTCGCCGCCCGTCCGTGATTGCGCAACGGGCTTGGGATCGTCAACAGGAAAGAAGGTGTAGGAGAGCGTCAGCGTGTCGAAGTCCTTCATGTCCGGATCCTTCGCGATATCCGGATCGATGAAGAACACGACCGGCATCTCGACTTCCTCGCCCGGCTGCAACGTCTGTTCGGTGAAACAGAAGCACTCGATCTTGTTGAAATAGGCGCCGGCACGCTCCGGCGTCACATTGAAGGTCGCGGTGCCCGTGACGGTATCCGAGGTCAGGTTCCTCGCACGATAGGAAATCTGCTTGGCCTCGCCGATGCGGATCGTCACGCTGCGCCGGTCGGGACGGAACTCCCAGCCGATACCGTTGGTATTGGCGTCGAAACGCACGGTGACGGTCTTGTCCAGGATGACGCCGGTGGGCGCCTCGGCGCGCTGCGTCGTACCGCCATAGCCGGTAACCTGGCAGAACAGCTTGTAGAGCGGAACCGACGCATAGGCCATCCCGATCATGCCGACGAAAACACCGGCGAGGACGACCGCGACCAGCGTGTTGTTACGCTGCGTGATGGTCATCTTGTCGGGTGCTGCGGTCATCGGGCTTCGTCCTCAGAACGACCGGTTGAACAGGGAAGCATCCATCTTCGCCCAGGCGCCGATATAGACGATGACCACAAAGGCGGCGAGCGCCAGGCCGAGCGCGACCGAGCGCTTGCGTTGCGCCTTCTTCTGGACGTCGGTCGGTACGACCGTTTCGATCTTGTCGTCGGCCATCGTCACCCCGGGAATACCATCTTGAACAGCGCTTCGGCGAGCAGCATGGCGAACAGCGACGCCAGATAGACGAGCGAGAAACGGAACAGCTTCTTGGCCGGGACCATGGTCGCGTCGCCGTCCTCCATGCGCCACACCGCCCAGGCATGTCGCAGGAAGTTCGCGCCCAGCAGGATCGCGACCGCGCCGTAGGCGGGACCGGCGAAACCGAGCGGCCAGGGCGACGCGGCGACCGCGACGAGCACCAACGAATAGAGGACGATCTGCAGCTTGGTGTGACGCTCGCCGCGGACATTCGGCAGCATCGGAACATGCGCCATGTCGTAGTCGCGCAGCTTGAACAGCGCCAGCGCCCAGAAATGCGGGGGCGTCCACAGGAAGACGATCAGGAACAGGATCACGCTCTCGAGCGAGATCGTTCCGGTCGCGGCGGCCCAGCCGATCATCGGCGGGAAGGCGCCGGCCGCGCCGCCGATGACGATGTTCTGCGGCGTCGAACGCTTGAGCCACATCGTGTAGATGACGGCATAGAAGAAGATCGTGAACGCGAGCAGGCCTCCGGCGACCCAGTTGGTCAGCGTGCCGAGCGTCAGCACCGCGAAGACAGACAGCGTCAGGCCGAAGGCGAGCGCCTCGCCGCGAGTCACGCGGCCGGCCGGGATCGGGCGGTTCCTGGTTCGCGTCATGATGGCGTCGATATCGGCGTCGTACCACATGTTGAGCGCGCCCGACGCGCCGCCGCCGACAGCGATCGCGAGGATGGCGATGATGGCGGTCAGCGGATTGATCGCGACCGGGGCGAGCATCATGCCGACAAAGGCCGTGAACACGACGAGCGACATCACGCGCGGCTTGAGAAGCGCGAAATAGTCGCCGGGCAATGCCTCGGAGATCCGGGCCTCACTGCTCTCGATGTTTTCGATCAACGCCATTCTGTTTCGGCAAGCCCGTTTTCTGCAAGTCCTTGCCGGACCCGCTTATGATCGCTGCCCGGAGCACCGCGCCGGGCAGCATTTTTCTCGTTTTGCCGCCCGCGCCTTACTTAATGCGCGGCAGCTGCTCCCACTGGTGGTACGGGGGCGGCGACGACAGCTGCCATTCGAGCGTGGTCGCACCCTCGCCCCACGGATTGTCGCCGGCGACCCGCTTCTTGGCGAATGCCTCGGCGACGCCGAACAGGAAGATCAGCACGCCGACCGCCGAGATATAGGAGCCGTAGGAGGAGACCTGGTTCCAGCCGGCGAACGCATCCGGATAGTCGATGTAGCGGCGCGGCATGCCGGCCAGACCCAGGAAGTGCTGCGGGAAGAAGACCAGGTTGACGCCGATGAAGGTCACCCAGAAATGGGTGCGCGCGATCGCCGAATTGTACATGTAGCCGAACATTTTCGGGAACCAGTAGTACCAGGCGGCGAAGATGGCGAAGACGGCGCCCAGCGACAGCACGTAGTGGAAGTGGGCAACCACGTAGTAGGTGTCGTGCAGGGCGCGGTCGAGGCCGGCATTGGCGAGCTGGACGCCCGTCACGCCGCCGACGGTGAACAGGAAGATGAATCCGATCGCCCAAAGCATCGGGGTGCGCATCTCCAGCGAGCCGCCCCACATGGTGGCGATCCACGAGAAGATCTTGATGCCGGTCGGGACCGCGATAACCATCGTCGCGAAGACGAAGTAGCGCTGCGTGTCGAGCGACAGGCCGGTCGTGTACATGTGGTGCGCCCACACGATGAAGCCGACCACGCCGATGGCGACCATGGCGTAAGCCATTCCGAGGTAACCGAAGACCGGCTTGCGCGAGAAGGTCGACACGATGTGGCTGATGATGCCGAAGCCCGGCAGGATCAGGATGTAGACTTCCGGGTGACCAAAGAACCAGAACAGGTGCTGGAACAGGATCGGGTCGCCGCCGCCATCCGGCGCGAAGAAGGTCGTGCCGAAGTTGCGGTCGGTCAAGAGCATGGTGATGCCGCCGGCCAGAACCGGGAGCGACAGCAGCAGCAGGAAGGCGGTGATCAGCACCGACCAGGCGAAGAGCGGCATCTTGTGCAGCGTCATGCCCGGAGCGCGCATGTTGAAGATCGTGGTGATGAAATTGATCGCGCCGAGGATCGACGAGGCGCCGGCGATGTGCAGCGACAGGATCGCGAAGTCCATCGCGGGTCCCGGCTGGCCGGAGGTCGACAGCGGCGGATAGATCGTCCAGCCGCCGCCCACGCCATGGGCGCCCGGCGCCGACGGCATGAACATCGAGATGAACAGCATGATGAAGGCCGGCGGAAGCAGCCAGAAGGAAATATTGTTCATGCGCGGGAACGCCATGTCCGGCGCGCCGATCATGATCGGCACCATCCAGTTGGCGAAGCCGCCGATCAGCGCCGGCATGACCATGAAGAAGATCATGATGAGGCCGTGGCCGGTGGTGAACACGTTGTACATGTTCTTGCCGGCGTCGATCGCGGCATCGCCCTCGACGCCGTAGACCATCTGGGCCAGGCCATGGAAGATCTGGATGCCCGGCTCGGCCAGTTCCCAGCGCATCATGACGGACAGGAAGCCGCCGAAAACGCCCGCGCAGATCGCGAATATCAGGTAGAGCGTGCCGATGTCCTTGTGGTTGGTCGAAAACATCCAGCGACGCACGAAGCCCTGCGGCTTGTGGTCTGCGTGGGCGTCGTGAGCGATTGATCCGGCCATGTCTTACATGCTCCTCGAATGATTTTCCGGGCCCGGCTTATTCGGCCGAAGCCAGTTTGCGCTGCGTCTCGATCGCAGCCATCAGCATCTTGTTTGCGGCGGCGACATCCTTCAGCGCCTCTGCATGCCAGCTGTCGTACTGCTCGCGCGAAACGGCGCGTACTGCGATCGGCATGTATGCGTGGTCCTTGCCGCACAGTTCCGAGCACTGGCCGTAATAGATGCCTTCTTCCTCGACCTTGAACCAGGTCTCGTTCAGTCGGCCCGGCACGGCGTCGACCTTGACGCCGAAGGCGGGCATCGCCCAGGAGTGGATAACGTCGCCGGCGGTGACCAGCAGCCGCACGGTGGCGCCGGTCGGCACGACGATCTCGTTGTCGACGGCGAGCAGGCGCGGATAGGCGGCCTTGTCTTCCTTGCCGGCCTGGGCGCGGTCGCCTTCCGCCAGGAGATAGGAATCGAAGGAGACATCCTGGGTTTCGTCGCCCTGGTATTCATAACCCCAGTACCACTGGTTGCCGGTCGCCTTGATGGTGAATTCCGGCTCGCTCGGCGGCGTATACTGCGCGGTCAGCAACTGGAAGGACGGCACGGCGAACAGCAGCAGGATCAGCACCGGACCGATGGTCCAGACGATCTCGATCATCGTATTGTGGCTGGTGCGCGACGGGTTGGGATTGGCGCGCTTGTTGTAGCGCGCGATCACGTACAGCAGCAGCGCGAGAACCAGCAGCACGATGGGAATGAGGAAGTAAAGCGTGTATTCCTCGAACCAGCGGATCTCGTGCATGATGCCGGTGCCCGCAGGCTGCAGATCGACCTGCCAGGGCGTGGGCTGGGCGGCGAATGCCGCGCCGGCGGAATATGCGGATGCGGTGGAAACGATGCCTGATAGCCAGGCCAGTTTTTTCAACACGTTGTCATCTCCCAAGAATGTAACAGCCGCGCGCGCGGCCGTACCGGGCAAGCACCCGTCATTGACCTGTATCAATCACAGACCGCTTTTGGGTGCAACTGGAACACAAGTCGAAACCGTGCGACTTTTTTGCGCGCGCCCCGGCACGGCGGGCTTATTGGGCAAAACGCCGGTTTTGCCAAGCGGGGCCGCGACAAAAAATCGCGATGCCATGATTTCGACGCGAAAGGATGTGTGAACGTCGCCCCGACATGCGTATCTTTTTTGCGTTTCGCTGCGTAAAAACGGTGCGAATCTGATTCGATCCGAGAGCCCGGTAGCCTTCCCCATGCGCCTCATGACACGATTCGTAAACGGTTTCGTTCCCCTCATCGCCGTGCTGTTGGCGGCCTTTGGCGCGGTCGCGCCGGCCGGCGCCCAGCAGGGCTCGGTGCGGGCCAGCCACGGCGCCTGGTCGATCGTCTGCGACACGCCGCCCGGCGCCTCGTCGGAACAGTGCGTGCTGATGCAGAACGTGGTCGCGGCCGACCGCGAGGAGTTCGGCCTGTCGGTCGTGGTGCTCAAGACCGCCGACAAGAAGGCGCAGATCCTGCGCGTGCTCGCCCCGCTCGGCGTGCTGCTGCCGAACGGCCTCGGCCTCAACATCGACGGCAACGACATCGGCCGCGCCTATTTCGTGCGCTGTTTCACAGACGGCTGCTATGCCGAGGTGATCCTCGAGGAATCGCTGATCAAGGCGCTGTCGGAAGGCAAGGACGCCACTTTCTACGTCTTCCAGACGCCGGAAGAGGGCATCGGCATCTCCGTCGACCTGAACGGCTTCGCGGACGGCTACAAGGCGCTGCCGTAAGCCGGCCGTACATCCGCCCGATGCGCGACATCGTCGAAATCCGCCTCGCCGCGCCGTCCGAACGTTCACCGCTGGAAGCCTTGCAGATGCGCGCCTCGCTGGCCAATGACGGCGACCGCGCGGCGCTGCTTGCCCATCCCGACGCGGTTTCCATTCCCGACGGCCAGATCGAGGCCGGTCAGGTCTTCGTCGCCGAGGCCGGCGGAACGATGCTGGGCTTTGCCGCCGTCCTGCCCCGCGACGACGGGTGTACGGAACTGGACGGCCTGTTCGTCGAGCCGGAACTGTGGCGCGGCGGAACCGGCCGCCTTCTGGTCACGGCCTGTGTCGAATACTGCCGCCGGCACGGTTCGCCCGCGCTGATGGTCCTCGCCAATCCGCATGCCGAGGGATTCTACCGCGCCTGCGGGTTCGAATCCTACGGAACGCAGAAGACGCGGTTCGGGTCCGGGTTGCTCATGCGACGCGATATCGACGCGCGATAAGGCCCGCCGACGCGGTTGTTTCGCAGGACGCACCTCCCTAAATGTCTTTCCGATAACAAGGATGATCCCATGCCCGCCGAAAACGTTCCCGACCTGGTCAATTCCTTCGACGTATCGAAAGAGACGCTGCAGGGCCTCGTCGCCGAGACGCTCGCGAAGGCCGACGACGGCGAACTGTTCCTCGAGCATTCCGAATCCGAAATGCTGATGTTCGACAACGGCCGGCTGAAGACCGGCTCGTTCAACACCGGGCGCGGCTTCGGCCTGCGGGCGGTCGCCGGCGAAGCGGTCGGCTATGCGGAATCGGGCGAGTTGTCGCTCGGGGCGCTGAAGCGCGCGGCCGATGCGGTCGGCGCGGTGACCACCGGCTATTCCGGCACATACGACGCCGCGCCGCAGGGCACCAACCGCAAGCTCTATGGCGACGCCAACCCGATCGGCGAGCCGTCCTTCGAGGCGAAGGTGAAGCTCCTCACCGAGATCGACGCGTATCTGCGCGCCAAGGACCCGCGCGTGCGCCAGGTCACGGCCTCGCTCGCCGCCTCGTGGCAGGTGGTGGAAATTCTCCGCGCGGACGGCCATTTCGCCAAGGACATAAGGCCGCTGACCCGCGTCAACATCTCCGTCATGGTCGGCGACGGCGACCGGCAGGAAACCGGCTCGCACGGCATGGGCGGGCGGCAGGCTTTCGGCGAGTTCATCGCCACGGACGCGTGGCAATACGGCGCCGACGAGGCGCTGCGCCAGGCGCTGGTCAATCTCGAGGCCAGGCCCGCCCCCGCCGGCACGTTCGACATCGTGCTGGGCGCCGGCTGGCCGGGCGTGATGCTGCACGAGGCCGTCGGACACGGGCTGGAAGGCGATTTCAACCGCAAGGGCACTTCCGCATTCGCCGGCCTGCTCGGTCAGCAGGTCGCCGCGAAGGGGGTCACCGTCGTCGACGACGGCACGATCGAAAACCGCCGCGGTTCGCTCTCCATCGACGACGAGGGCACGCCGTCCGGCTACAACGTGCTGATCGAGGACGGCAAGCTGGTCGGCTACATGCAGGACCGCCAGAACGCCCGCCTGATGGGCGTCAAGCCGACCGGCAACGGCCGACGCGAGTCCTACGCGCACGCTCCGATGCCGCGCATGACCAACACCTACATGCTCGGCGGTGACAAGACGCCCGACGAGATCATCGCCTCGGTGAAGAAGGGCATCTATGCAGTCTCCTTCGGCGGCGGCCAGGTCGATATCACGTCCGGCAAGTTCGTGTTCGGCTGCACCGAGGCCTACATGATCGATGACGGCAAGGCGACCTACCCGGTCAAGGGCGCGATGCTGATCGGCAACGGGCCGGAGGCGATGCACCGCGTCTCGATGATCGGCAACGACATGAAACTCGACACCGGCGTCGGCATGTGCGGCAAGGGCGGCCAGGGCGTCCCCGTCGGCGTCGGCCAGCCGCATTTGAGGATGGACGCGATGACGGTGGGCGGCACGGAGCGGTAAGGCGCACTCAGGCGCGTCCACTGACGCTATTGTTGCTTCGGCGGGCCCGTGAGCAAGCCGAGTGTTCCCTGTCCTTGCGTGAACACGGGGCCGAACGATCCCTCGGACCATGGCTTTCCGTCGGGCCCGACCGCCCGAAGGTAGTAGTGGGAGTCATCGACCTTCGAATAGTAGAAGAAGTGCTCAGCTGATTGTCCGAAGGGGGATATCGGCCTCGGATCGTATGCCGCAGCCCTTTCCAAAGCCCGAGCGTCTTCTTGCATCGCCTCCTGCATGGCTTCCAGTGACGGCGGATACTCTCCATGCAACACCCGATGAAACTCGATGACCATGACAAGCGAATTCAATTGCTGTTCCGCCAGTTTGGTACGCAGGTCATCATAGATCCCGCCACGCTGCATGAA
>JBAQHA010000875.1:0-3809 GCA_049288075.1 Oricola sp. | reverse complement strand
GGGCGTCTATCTCGACACCTACCGGTTCGAGGCGCCGGACTACTATCCCAGGCTCGGCTATGCCGAAATCGGTCGCCTGCCGGCGATTGACGGCGCGATGCCGCGCATCTGGTATTGCAAGACGCTGGGTGTAACGGAGCGCGCATCGTGATCACGATATCGGCGGCCGAGGGCGATGCGAAAGCCTTCGAGGACGCACTGGACCGGTTGCTGGACGACCACGCCGAGGCGATCGGCACACCGTTCAACGCGCGGGACATCAACCTGCAGGCGACCGACGAGGCGGGCGTCTTTCTCGGCGGACTGCGTGGCTACAGCCAACTCGGCTGGCTGTTCGTTCAATATTTGGCGCTTGCGCCGGCGGGGCGGGGTCAGGGCGTCGGGCGCAGGCTGATGGAGGAGGCCGAGGCAATCGCACGCGAACGTGGATTGGCCGGCATCTGGGTCGATACCTACGAATTCCAGGCGCCGGATTTCTACGCCAAACTGGGTTATACCGAATATGGCCGGCTGCCCGCTGTGGTCAGCCATCCGCAGCGGATCTGGTTCTGCAAGGTGCTAACGGTAGACGGCGCATGACGTCTGGAACGCATGTGTCGAATGGCTTAGCCTGATCGACGGACAGCCGAAGCATGAAAGACAAGGGACCAGCGATGAGCGCGGAAAACGACAGCGAACGCCACAACGCCAAGATGGCGAAGAAGAAGGCGGCGCGCGACAAGATCATGGCCACCAAGACCGACGAGAAGGGCCTGATCATCGTTCATACCGGCAAGGGCAAGGGCAAGTCGACGGCGGCATTCGGGATGATCTTCCGGCACATCGCGCATGGGCGCAAATGCGCGGTGGTGCAGTTCATCAAGGGCGGCATGGAGACCGGCGAGCGCAACCTGATCAAGGAGCGATTCTCCGACATCTGCTCGTTTCACACGATGGGCGAGGGTTTCACCTGGGAGACCCAGAACAAGGAACGCGACATCGCGGCCGCCAGGGCGGCCTGGGAGAAGGCGAAAGAGCTGATCCGCGACGAGACCAACACGATGGTGTTGCTCGACGAAATCAACATTGCGATTCGCTACGATTATCTCGACGTCAAAGAAGTCCTGGAATTCCTGAAGGCCGAGAAACCGCCGATGACGCATGTAGTGTTGACCGGGCGCAACGCCGCGGAAGAACTGATCGAGGCAGCGGACCTCGTAACCGAGATGGAACTGATCAAACATCCGTTCCGTTCCGGCATCAAGGCGCAGATCGGGGTCGAGTACTGACATGGCTTATGACGCGCTCGTCCTCGGCGCCGGCATGGCCGGCGTCTCCACGGCGATCCATCTCGTCAAACGCGGGCGCAAGGTCGCGCTGATCGACCGGCGCGGGCCGGGCGAGGAAACCAGCTTCGGCAATGCCGGGATCATCCAGCGGGAGGGAATCCACCCCTATCTCTTCCCGCGCGATCTGCGCTCGATCGTCGAGGTGGCGCTGAAACTGCGCACCGACGCGGACTACCATGTCTCGTCGCTGCCGGCGGTCGCGCCGTTCCTGTGGCGCTATTTCATGGCCTCGAACCCGGAGAGCGCGCGCCGGACGCTCGCCGCCAACATCCCGATCTTTGCGCATTGTCTCGACGCGCACCAGGCGCTGATGGATGAAGCGGGGTCCACGGAACTGGTGGTCAAGCGCGGCTGGATCCGGCTATTCCGCGATCCGAAGGCGATCGGCGACGCGGAGACCGAAGCGCGCGAGCTGCGCGACATCGGACTCGACGCCGCGATGATCCCGATGGAGGAATTCAAGGCGTTGGAACCGCATGTCGACGTGTCGACGCTTGCGGGCGCGCTCCATTATCGCGACCCATGGACCTGCAGCGATCCGGGTGCGCTGGTGAAATCCTACGCGACGCTGTTCGAAAAGCTTGGCGGCGAGATCATCCAGGCGGAAATCACCGGGATTTCGCGCCGGGACGGGAAATGGGCCGTGGCGACCAACGGCCCGGAACTCGTCGCAGAACAGGTCGCAGTGACGCTCGGGCCATGGTCGAAGCGGATGCTCGACGAGGCGGGGCTCAAGCTGCCGATGGGCGTAAAGCGCGGCTATCACCAGCATTTCAGGGCGGGAGGAAACGCCTTTCTGTCGCGGCCGATCCTCGACGCCGAATACGGTTTCGTGCTGGCGCCGATGGCGCGCGGCATAAGGCTGACCTCGGGAGCGGAGTTCGCGCGGCAGGATGCGGCCAAGACGCCCACGCAGTTGCGCCGGGTGCTGCCGCGGGCGCGGGACCTGTTCCCGCTCGAGGAAAGCGTCGACGTGGAACCGTGGCTCGGCTCGCGGCCGGTTTTCCCGGACATGCTGCCGGTGGTCGGGTCGGCGCCGGGCATGGCCGGCATCTGGCTCAATTTCGGCCATGCCCATCACGGATTTACGCTCGGGCCGGCGACCGGCGAACTGACGGCGCAACTGATGACCGGCGAGCCGCCCTATTGCGACCCGGCTCCTTACAGCGCGCAGCGTTTCACAGGGCCTTAGCGCGGCGTCTAAAGGCCCTTGAGCAATGTGCCGAGGACCATGATCACATAGGCCGCGGTCATCAGCCAGAACGACGGAATGCCGAAAGAGAAAGTGCCGAGAAAGACCAGGACAGCGACGATCGCCACGATGAGCGCGATGACGAAAACGATTTGAGTCGGTGCGGAAAGATTCATGACCAGTTCTCCTTTGCCTTTGCCGGCATCATGAGTCTTATGGACATGACACGGTGATGTCACGTCGTCTCGTATCGGCAATCGCATTCGCTTTCGCGTGCCGCGGCGGTGGCGGCCATGGCCAGCGTCCCAAACAGGTTAACGGCGACGTCAGGGAAGCCTCGACGAAAATGCAGATCCAAATCGCGATCGCGGCCGGAGGCGCCGCGACAGATCGTCCTTCATGTTTTCGTTTTCCGGCGGCTTTTCAAGGGGATAGGTGTGGCCCATCATCCGCAAGACAAACCTGTCGGCCGCTGTCGGCGAAAAGCGCCGATGCGGCGCATTCGAGGGAATTCTTTAACCCTAGAGTCATCCAGTCCACCTACTATTTTGGCGGGTGTGGGCGAATGTGAGCGCCGGAGCTGGAACACCATGAACTTCGTAGCCCAGATGAAGCGATCAGGCCTCGAGACGGCTACTGAATGCACGCTGCTCTATGAGGGGGTTCCGCAATTCGAGGCGACGGAACTGGTCTCGCGCCTGGAGCAGCTTCTGAACGGCGACTATGTCGGTATCCTCAGGGACGAACACGCGACATCCGCCCGTTACATCGTGCTGCGAGCCGGCGGCTGCCACATCACCATCGAAGCCTCCAATTTCATCCGCCCGGCGGCCGCGTATTTCGAGGCGCTTGAATGGCCGATGCTGCACCGCAGTTTTCCGGATGCCGAGGAGATCGTGCGCAGTCACCACGGCCATGTCCATATCAGCGTCGAAACAGAATACGACGCCGTGGCCAACGCGCTCGGCATGCGCCCGGTCAATACGACCTTTGCGCGCAACTTGCTCGCGGCGAGGGTGGCGGCCGCCGTTTGCCGGCTGGCGATGCCGCAGGCCATCTACTGGAAGAGCTGCGAAATGCTGCACAAGCCGAGTCCGTTCTTGCGCGAACTGGACACCGAGCCGGTCGATCTCTTCGTGCGCGTGACGCCGTTTTCGAGCAACCGGCAGATTCACGGCGTCCGCGCCGTCGGCGCATCGACGCGTGGCGCTTTCGAACTGCTCGGCAGGGAAGTGGTGCTGGAAGAAGCGCCGGTACCGGTCGACTGGGCCATGCGGACACTGTATGGC
>JBAQHA010000874.1:0-7287 GCA_049288075.1 Oricola sp. | reverse complement strand
TCGTATTTGTAGGTCGTGACACCGATCTGCTTCAGATCGCGCGAGGCAGGCCCGCTGACGCGTTCGGAATGGCCGATATACATGTGGCCGCCGGGCTTAAGCACGGAGCAGAATCGCGAAAAGAGCTTTGCTTGCAGGTCCTGCTCGAAATAGATCAGCACGTTGCGACAGAAGATGACGTCAAATTTCTGCTTGAACGGCCATTCGTTGAGAAGATTCAGCGACCGGAAGGCGATCAGATCGCGCAGTTGCGGGCCAGCTTCGGCCATGTCGCCGGCGCGCCGGAAGAACTTGTCGCGCACGCCTGGCGGCATCTTCGACACCATCTCGGCGTTGTAGCGGCCTTCCTTGGCCTTATCGAGCGAGTTGTGGTCGAGATCGCTGGCGAGGATCTTGAAGTTGTACCGCGCGGCCTCGGGGAAGCTCTGCAGCACCGTGCATGCGATCGTATAGGGCTCGCGGCCGTCGGAACAGCCGGCCGACCACATGCGCACGGCTTCGCCACGCGTCAGGCGATCGGCGACGCCCGGCATGACCGCCTTTGCGAGATGCTCGAAATGATGCGGCTCGCGATAGAAGTTCGTGACGTTGGTCGTAATCGCGGAGATCAGCTCGCGGCGCTCCTCGGCGCCGCCGGCCGAACCGACGAAGTCGATATAGGTCGCGAAGTCGGGCATCTGAAGGCGGCGCAAGCGCTTGACCAGCCGCGAATAGACCAGATCGCGCTTGGCTTCCGTCAGATTGATGCCTGCCTCGTTACGCACCTGCGCCGCGATGGTCGCAAACTCCCGGTCGGTGAGGACGTATTCGCGCCCTGCATCGGATCTCGCGGAGGACTCTCTGACTGCAGGGATCATGCTGCCTGCATCTCCATTTCCGGCATGATCTCCTCGAGGCAGATCTCGCAAATGATGCGCTTGTCCAGAACGATGACGCGCCTGAACATGTCGCTCGACATTTCGGGGTTGACGTCCGGAACCGGGCGCAGGTGATCTGGGCCGACATCGAGGATGTCGGAGACGGAGTCGACCAGCAGGCCAACGGTCTTGTCGTGAACCTGGACGACGATGATGACGTGACGCTCGCTCGGCTTGGAATTCCCCATTCCAAGACGGGCGGACAGGTCCATGATCGGCAGGATCGTTCCGCGCAGGTTGATCACGCCGACGATATAGTCGGGCGAATGGGGCAGGCGCGTCGCCTGGCTCCAGCCGCGGATTTCACGCGTCGATGTAATCTCCACGCAGAATTCCTGCTCTCCGACACGGAACGCAATGAACTCCTCACCGCCATCGCTGGATTGTTCAAAGTCATCATGCATGGTCTTCACCCCGCCATTGATTGAATGAACTCCGAGCCCGGATTTCCGGAGGAATTCGAAACGATGTGATCGCAATCCAGAATGAGAGCGATCTGGCCGTTACCGAGAATGGTCGCGGCGGCGATCGACGGAACGCGCTGGTAGTTGCTTTCCAGACTCTTGATCACGACCTGCTGCTGACCCTCGATGGAGTCGACCAGGAAGGCGCCCATGCCGCTCTTGCCGCCTTCGACGACCAGGATCGTGCCCCTGGTATAGTCGCCACGCTGTTCGGCGAAGCCGAGCTGGCAGCCGACGTCGATGATCGGGATCAGCGCGTTGCGCATCTTCACGACACGGTTGTTCTTGCCGATCGTGTAGACGTCCCCGGGTTTCAGCGTCGCGGTCTCGAGCACCGCCGAGACCGGCAGGACCAGGGTCTGGCCCGCTTCCTTGACGATCATGCCGTCGAGGACGGCGAGCGTCAGCGGCAGCGTCATGGAGAACAGCGAGCCTTCGCCGGGGCGCGAAGAGATGTTGACGCGGCCCCCGAGCGCCTGGATCGACTGGCGCACGACGTCCATGCCGACGCCGCGGCCCGACACGTCGGTGATGGTTTCCGCGGTCGAGAAGCCCGCCGCGAAGATCAGGTTGTCGATGTCGTCGTCGGAGAGCTTGGCGTCGCGCGCCACGATCCCCTTCTCCATCGCCTTCGACAGTACGCGTTCGCGGTTGATGCCGGCGCCGTCGTCGGCGATCTCGATCACGATGCGGCCCGACGAGTGATAGGCCGAGAGCTTGACTGTGCCATGCGCGGGCTTGCCGATCGTGCCCCGTTTTTCCGGATCCTCGATGCCGTGGTCGACGGCATTGCGGATCATGTGGGTCAGCGGATCTATCAGGCCTTCGATTACGGTCGTGTCGACCTCGGTGTGCTCGCCCTCGAGAACGAGGTTCGCCTTCTTGCCGGTGGCGGCGCAAACCTCGCGGATGACGCGCGACATGCGCATGAAGACGGGCTTCACCGGCTGAGCGCGGATCGCCATCACGCCGCTCTGGATTTCGCGTGTCAGGTTCTGCAGCTCGACCAGCGCGAGACCGGCCGGCGAAGCCGAGCCGAAGCCGGCCTGGCCGATCCGCTCGGCGAGCATGGCCTGGTTGATGACGAGCTCGCCCATCAGGTTGATCAGCCGGTCGACTTTCTCGGACTCGACGCGGATCGTCTGGCTGGCCTTCTTGATTTCCTTCTTTTCGTTGCGGGCGCCGCCATTGCCGCCGTCGCCGTCGTCGGGCTCGCCGCCGACAGCCGCTTCAAGGGCGTTGATCATCCCGCCGACCGGATTGGCAGAGGCATGGCTGGCATTGTCGTCCGCGGCATCCTGGCCGAAATCGTCGGGGTCGTTGTCCAGGCCCGTGTCTTCCAGCGCCGACAGGAAATCGTCGAGATCGACGCCGTCGCCATCGGGCGGCGAACCGCCGATCTCCTCGATCGTCAGTTGGCATTCGCCGTCGACCCAGTCGAACACCGCCGCGATTTCGTCGCGGTCATGCTCGGTGTCGATGTCGACCTGCCATTTCAGGTAGGCCTCGTCGGGCGTCAGCTCGCTGAGTTTCGGTACGGCATCGTGGTCGCAGACGACGGTCAGCGTTCCCATCTCGGCCAATTCGCGGAAGAAGCGCAGCGGGTCATGGCCCTTCAGATAGAGGCTCGCATGCGGCGCGAAGGTGATCCGGAAGCTGCGCCCGGAAGGCGCCTCGACGGCGTCGAACGCGTTGAGGTCGATCATCACCGGCGCGAAGTTGACCAGCGCGTCGTCTTCCACTTCCTCGCCGTGGCCGCCGCTCAGGCCGAAAGCGGATTCGAGTTCGGTGGCAAGCGCGGAGGTATCCTCGGGCTCGCTTGAGGTTCGTTCGGCCTCGATGACGTCGGACAACACGTCGACGGAGCGCAACAGAAGATCCATGCGGTTCTCGTTGACCGCGCCGAGATCGTTGCGGATCACGTCGAGTGCATTCTCGAAGACATGCGCGAAGGAGACGAGCGCGTTGAAACCGAATGCGCCGGCGCCGCCCTTGATGGAATGCACCGCGCGGAAGACGGCGTTGACCGTATCCATGTCCGGACCGGAGGACTGGATCTCATGCAATCCGGTTTCCAGCTCCGACATCTGGTCGGAGCATTCGGCGAAGAATGTTTCTTTGATATCGTCGAGACTCATTTGACCACCAGCCTTATGGCATGACGCGGTTTACGGCCCTGGTCAGCTTCTCAGGGTCGAAAGGTTTCACGATCCAGCCGGTGGCGCCGGCATTCTGGGCACGCTGCTTCTTTTCAGGCGCGCTTTCGGTCGTCAGCACGAGGATCGGCACACGGTTGAATTCCTCGAACTTGCGAACGTTCTCTATGAACTCGAAACCATCCATGACCGGCATGTTGATGTCGGTGATGACGACGTCGGGCTGAGATTCGCGCAGCTTCTGGATACCGTCTGCGCCGTCCTCCGCCGTAACCACTTCAAAGCCCGCATTCGCCAGAGTGTGGCGAAGCATTTCGCGCATGGTTCGCGAGTCGTCGACGGTCAGTATCTTTTTAAGCATGATTGGCGTCCCCTACTTCCAGTTCAGCTTTGGTCAGGCCAAGAGTGTTCAAATTCTCGGTGAAAACTCCGGACTCTCCGGAGAGCTCCAGGGCGACGCCTTCTTCCCGCCAAAGGCGGGCAGCCGACAGAAGCACCTGAATGCATGGCGTATCGATGCGCTCGACGGCGCTTGCATCGACGGCGACAGGATTGCCGCGTGCAGACAGCAGGAGATCCGCGACATAGGTCGCTTGCTCGCCTTGCAGGCTGACAGGAAGCGTCAGCACGAAGCTGTCGTCCTTCTCTGCGAGGCATTCCGACAGCGGATTGTCATTAACGTCCTTGGTCATGGGTCAGAATTCCTCCCATTCATCTTTGAGTGCGGCGTTGCCGTGGTTGCGTCCGCGGAAGGCGCTTTGAACACGTTCGACGAGTTCCCTGGCGTTGCGGGCATCCGGGCGTGCGGCCGGGGCTGAGCGTTGGCGATGGCGCGGACGGGCGTCATAATCGGCGTCCGCGAGCTTGAAGCGCGCGATGAGCGCGGCAAGGGTTTCAGCTTCCTGGGCGAGAGAGTGGCTCGCCGCCGTCGACTGTTCAGCCATGGCGGCATTGCGCTGGGTCGCGTTGTCCATTTCGCCGACGGCAGTGTTGAGCTGCTTGAGAGCGACGAACTGCTCCTTGGCGCCGGACGCGATCTGGTCGACGACGCCGGAAATCTCGACAACCTGGCTGGCGATGCGGTGCAGTGTCTCGCCGGTCGCATTGACCAGCCCGGAACCGTTCGCGACCTGGCCGGAAGACTTGTTGATGAGACCCTTGATCTCCTTGGCGGCGGCGGCGGAGCGCTGCGCCAACTCACGGACTTCCTGGGCGACGACCGCGAAGCCCTTGCCCGCGTCGCCGGCGCGCGCGGCCTCGACGCCGGCATTGAGCGCCAGAAGGTTGGTCTGGAAGGCGATCTCGTCGATGACGGAGATGATCTGGCTGATCTCGGACGCGGATTTCTCGATGTCGGACATCGCCGCGAGCGCACGGCTGACGACCTGTTCGCTCGCCTCGGCGTCCTGCTTGGCGGTATTGACGATCTGGCGGGTGTTCTCGGCGCCTTCGGCCGATTTCTGGACCGTGGCGGTGATCTGTTCGAGCGTGGCCGAGGTCTGTTCCAGCGACGCCGCCTGCTGCTCGGTGCGGCGCGTCATGTCGTCGGATGCGGTGACGATCTCGCGCGATCCGGATTCGATGCTTCCGGCGCTTGCCGCGATGCGGGCAAAGGCGCCGGCGATGCGGGACAGCGCCATATTGAAATCCGCGCGCAGGGTTTCAAGCTCGCCCTGGAAGGGTTCTGCGATTTCGCAATCGAGTTCGCCATCGGCAAGGCGCGTCATCGCGGCGCCGAGAAGGGAGACGGCACGGCTCGTTTCCTCGGCTTTCTCGGCGAGTTCCGCGTCGGCCTCGGCCTTGACGCTGGCCATGTGCTGACGCTCGCTGGCGGCCTGGCGTTCGACCTCCAGTTTCTCGGCGGCGACTTCCTTGAAGATCGTCAACGCCCTGGCGATGCTGCCGACTTCGTCGCCGCGCCCGACATAGGGGACGTCCGCACTGGTTTCGCCGCGGGCGAGCGCAGCGGTGAAACCGGCGATATTGGTGAGCGGGCGAACGACGCCGCGATTGAGCGCTATCAGGAAGCCGAAGAACAGCATCAGGGACAGCGCGGTCGCCCCGTAATACATCCAGCCAAGCTCCCGCATGTGGGCGTCGCTCTGGGCCTCAACGGACTTGAGATATTCGGCGGCGGCCTCAGAGGCGCGCAGCACGATCGTCCGGTGTTCCCTGAAGCGTTCCTTCAGGATACCGAGCGACTGGTTGATCTCGGCGGCGCCAAGGCCGATCCCACCGGAATTTTCGAGCTTGGGAAAGAAATTGTTTTCCGCTTCGATCCAGAAGCGATCGAGCACCGTGGGGGAGTCCACCGTGATCAGCTTGCGGATGTTCTCCGGGATGTCCGCCTTCTCCCAGTATTTGAGCTGGGCGAAATAGGCATCCTTGCGGGCACGGTATTCGGCGAAATAGGTGTCGCGGTCCCAGGGCTCCTGGGAAGCCTGTACGATCGCCATGTAGGCTTCGATCACGAAGGACTGCGGCGGCAGGATATCGGCGATCAGATCCTTGCCCTGCACGATGCGCTGATAATCGGCGCTTCCAATACGGGTCAGCGAGTTCCGGTAATCGGAAAGGGCGGCCAGAACGAGAAATACGACGGCGGTGCCAACGGCAAAGAACTTCAGTCCGGTCGACAGACTGAAACGACTTCCTGCCTGCCTGTCGGCGCGCACGGTCGGATTTTCGGGATAGCCCATACCCAATACGGTCCCTGAAACGCAGATAATCTGAACATTCCGGGAATTCCGGGGCTTGGGTCGGGCGTCATGCCGGCACTGGGGCCTCCAAGCAGGATTTCACCTAAGCCGATTTACGTTAATGAAAATTAAATGCCCTAAGGTTCGCCGTTAATATCCAGGATGCCGAGCCGGACTGCGATCGTGATGGCGTGCATGCGATTCACGGCATTCAGTTTCTTCGTCGCGCTGATGAGATAATGGTTCACCGTATGGGTGGACAGGGTCAGGATTATCCCGATTTCCTCGCTGGTCTTTCCCTCGGCGCACCACCGCAGGCATTCGCGCTCGCGGGCGGTGATGCGCGTCGACGAACCGGAGCGCCCGTGCGACCGAAGCACGAGCTGATCGAAGACCACCTGGGTCAATCCGTGGCAGCAAAAGAGCTGCTCGGTGTCGAGCGGTTCCGCGCCTGGCGCGGACAGGCTGAGGAACACCAGCTTCTCGGCGGCAGAACATCGCCGAAAGAATACATAAAGCTGAGACTTCTGCATCTCGGCCCAGATCTTTCCGGTCGGCATGCTTGCACGGTCGCGAACGAACGTATCCGACTTGAAGTTCCAGTAGAACGGAACCGTTGCGGTGCAAGTCCTGATGCAGAACTGCGAGGAATCATCGGTGAGCTGTTCGGAGATGTAGGCGGATACTTCCGGGTCCAGCGTGTTCTCGATAATGTCGAGGCGGATTTGACTGTTTCTGGTCACGCGAAGAATCGCATATCGCCGTGATTTGGCGATCGTACTTATTTCCGCGACGACCGTCTCGGGGTCGACATCGTCATCGGCAAGAGTGGCCAGAACGCCCGCCGGGAGGAATCTTGGGTGCATATTGATAGCCCCGTGTTTCAGACTAGTCAGTTGCCATAACCATCCCCCGAGAAGGGACAGTTGACTTCACGCATGTTTCTGTAACGGTTTCTCATGCAAAGCGGCTACCAAATTCGTTACAAAAAAGAACTTTCTGTAACGAATTGCACCAATACCCCCGATCCCGCTCCCCGAGGTGCCCCTCC